>CAJAYZ010000681.1 GCA_903949225.1 uncultured Planctomycetaceae bacterium | reverse complement strand
TCCGGCCCAGCCGCGCAGTGCCAACAGCGCGCGGGTGAGAAAGTCTTCCCAGCGATCCGGCGGGATCCCGAGGCGCAACAGCTCATCGCGGATGACGTCGAGTGAGTCTCGTCCGCCAGCGCCCTCGAGCGCCACGCCGAGCGGCACCGCCCACGGATCGGCCCCCCAGGCCCCAGGGCCCGACAAGCCGACCACGGCCTGGAGCAGCCCCCGCTCACGCCCCGGCATCGGCCAAGCAGCCACCCCCTGATCGAGGAAGGCGCCGCACCAGCGGATGAGGATGGGATGGACGAGGGCGTCGGTGTCGAGCGCAGGATCGAGGGCGACGATCAGATCACGGCAGCGCACCGGCGGGCGGACGGGCGTCATCGCCGGGCGCGTCATCGACAGCGATTCCAGGCAGGCGTGCCAAAGATCGGCCGACACTTCGCGCTCGTCGTCGAGCTGCCCCAGCGGAGCCATCTGCGCGACCACCGCCGCGCGGGCCTGCTCGTCGGCCGCCAGGAACAGCCGCGGCTCGCGCCCCGGCATCGATTCCTCCCCGAGCGACTCGGTGAGGATCTTCCAGCGCACCTGCGGATCGAGATCGCTGCGGAGGGTCTCGATCGCCCCGGTCTCGGTGAGCGCCCAGCGGGCCCCGGCGTCGGTCTCGCGCACGATCGAATGGAGGAGGAGCGTCCGGTGAAGCTGGCGGAGCGTCAGCCGCCCCCGGCAGAGGGTGTGGGAGGCGACATCACAGTGCTCGTCGTCGAGGACGGCATCGATATCGGCCGTCGTGATCCGGCCGTTGCTGAGCTCTGCCCGGTAACGCTCCTCGGAGAGATAGGGCTCGGCCTCGAGGAGACGCGAGGCAACCACCGCCGCCTCGTCGAATCGAATCGACTCGAGCGCCTGGAGTGGATTCTGCGCCACGAACACGCCGATCGGCCCCTGCTGCGGCAGACAGGCGGTAGCCCGGGCGACCATCGCCTCGAGGGCGTCACGCGTCACCGGTTCGGCGCCCGATGGCGGCGATGAGTCAGACATGCGTCATCCTTGGTGTGCATCAGCTGTGTCCTTCAAATCGTAGCTTAGCAGCCAGTGGATAAGCGCCCGCCGCCGGATGCGGCGGCCGACACACCCGAAAAACCTCGGCTTTTTTGGGTGTGTCTCAAGTGGACTGTATCCGCCGGCTGCCCGCAGCCGGTGCGGTCATGGATGACTTCTTCCACGGACAGTGAGCGAGGCACGGGGCGTCACCGGCAGGGCGCGGGGCACCGCGGCTCAAATCGGCGCCTCTCTCCCCTTTCCAGCGGCCGCAGTTCTGACGGAAGCGGCTATGATCTTTCTGCCCAGCCCCATCCCTGCCCTTTCCTTCTCTGGAGAACCGGCACATGAAGCGTTCCGCCCAGTCTTCCTGCAACGCCCGATCGAGTTCGCGATCGATGGTATTGGCATGGCTCCTGCTGGCGGCATGGCTCCCGTGCCTCCCCCATCCGATGACGCTCGCCGCCGAACCAACCCCAATCAACAGTCCCTGGACCGGCCCCTATGGCGGCGTGCCGCCGTTCGACAAGGTCCGCGTCGAGGATCTCGGCCCGGCGCTCGAGGTCGCGATCGCAGCCGAGCTCGACGCCGTCGCAAGCATCGCCGCCGACCCGGCCGCGCCGACGTTTGCCAACACGATTCTGTCGCTCGAAAAGGCGACCCGCGACTTCGAGCGCGTCCAGACGATCTATGCAATTTGGGGGGGCAATCTCTCCGATGACGCCGTCCAGGAAGTCGAGCGCGAGATGGCGCCGAAGCTGGCGGACCTTGCCGACCAGATCTTCCAGAATCAAAAGCTCTTCGACCGCATCAAGGCGGTCTACGACGCAAGGAAGACTTCAGGGCTCACTCCAGAACAGCAGCGCCTCGCCTGGCTCGTGTACACCGACTTCGTCCGCGGCGGCGCGGCGCTCGATACGGAAGCCAAGAAGGAGATGGCGGCAATCAATCAAGAGCTCGCCACACTTTCAACGAAGTTTTCCCAGAATGTCCTCAAGGACGAGAACGACAGTCTCGTGATCATCGACGACGCCGCCGGGCTCAAGGGGCTGGCAGAGGCGCAAGTGACGGCCGCCGCCGCGGCCGCAAACGCCCGAGGCCATAAGGGGAAATGGGTGATCCAAAACACCCGCTCGAGCGTCGAGCCGTTCCTCACCTATGCCGACGACCGCGAGCTCCGCCGCAAGGTGTTCGAGATGTTTGTGAGCCGCGGCGACGGCGGCGGCGCCACCGACAACAACACCACGATCCGCCAGATCCTCGAGCTCCGCGCCCGCCGTGCCCGCCTCCTCGGCCACGCCACCCACGCCCACTGGCGCCTGGAGAACTCGATGGCGAAAACGCCCGAGCGCGCGATGGCGCTGATGGAGGAGGTTTGGGGGCCGGCCGTGGCTGAAGTGAAGCAGGAAGTGGCCGACATGCAGGCTATCGCCGATGCCGAAGGGGCGAAGATCAAAATCGAGCCCTGGGACTACCGCTACTACGCCGAGAAGGTGCGCAAGAAGCTCTACGACCTCGATGAGTCGGAGATCGTTCCCTACCTCCAGGTCGACAAGCTCCGTGAAGGGATGTTTGACACCGCGGCGAAGCTCTTCGATCTCCACTTCACGCCGGTGCCGGACGGGACCGTTCCCGTTTTCCATCCCGATGTGAAGGTGTGGGAGGTGAAGGATGGCCAGGGGAAGCATGTGGGACTGTGGTATTTCGATCCCTACGCGAGGCGTGGGAAGCGGTCGGGAGCATGGATGAATGCCTACCGCAATCAGGAGCGCTTCGACGGCGAGACGACGACGATCGTTTCCAACAACTCCAACTTCGTGAAGGCTCCTCCGGGGGAGCCGACGACGATCTCCTGGGAAGACGCGACGACCCTCTTCCACGAGTTTGGCCATGCGCTCCACGGGCTGTGCTCGAACTGCACCTATCCGTCGCTCTCCGGCACGAACGTCGCCCGCGACTATGTCGAGTTTCCCTCGCAGATCCTCGAGCACTGGCTCCCCACCCCCGAGATTCTCTCGCAGTACGCCCTCCACGTGGAGACGGGGAGGCCGATCCCCGAGGCGCTCGTGGCGAAGATCAAGAAGGCGGAGACCTTCAACCGTGGCTTCAAGACGGTCGAGTTTCTCGCCAGTGCC
This sequence comes from uncultured Planctomycetaceae bacterium, assembly GCA_903949225.1. Lineage (GTDB taxonomy): Bacteria > Planctomycetota > Planctomycetia > Pirellulales > UBA1268 > QWOP01. Next base: position 5,288 of record CAJAYZ010000681.1, on the reverse strand, counting down.
CTGGTTGACATGAAGCTCCATCTCTCGACGCCGACGGCCGATCCCGACGCCTTCGAACGGGACACGCTCGCCGCCCTGGGAATGCCGCGGGAGATCGTCATGCGCCACCGCACGCCCCACTTCAACCACGTCTTCTCCGGCGACGGCTACTCGGCCGCCTACTACAGCTATCTGTGGAGCGACGTCCTCACCGCCGACGCCTGGGAAGCCTTCACCGAGGCGGGAGGGCCGTGGGATCCGGCCGTGGCCAAGCGCCTGAAGAGCCACGTCTTCTCGGTCGGCAACACGGTCGATCCGGCCGATGGCTACCGGGCCTTCCGCGGCAAGGATCCTGGCACCGGGGCCCTGATGCGGAAGCGCGGCTTCGAAGCCGCGGCGGAGTGACGGGGGGCTCGAGCCCCCCTCAGCCGATCACCGACTCCGGCGATTCGATCGCTCGCCGCAGGTCGTCGAGGAATCGGGCGGCCGGGCCGCCGTCGACGCGGCAGTGGTCGAAGGTGAACGAGAGCGTCATCAGGTCGCGGATCGCGATCGATTCGGCGCCGCTCGTATCGGCGACGACGACCGACTCGCGGCGGATCGCCCCCACCCCCAGAATCGCCGTCTGCGGGCCGTTGATGATCGGCGTGAACTCATCGATCCGAAAGCCGCCGAGATTCGTGATCGTAAACACGCCCCCCTCCATCGCCGCAGCGGGAAGCTTTTGAGTGCGGGCTTTTTCAATCAGCTCGCGTGACTCAGCGGTGATCTCCGCAAGCGAGCGACTGCCGACGTCGCGAACGACCGGCACGAGCAGCCCCCCCTCGGTGTCGACGGCGATCCCGATGTGGAGGCCGTCCGCGTCGGGGTAGACAAGCGCACCGGAAAGATCCCAGCAGCCAGCCAGGCTCGGGTGCCGCAGAAGTACGTCGGCGGCGATCTTGGCGAGGAGATCGGTGTAGGCAGGCACTGGCAGCGTGCCAGAAAACTTGAGCCGACTGCGAAGCGCGGCAAGGGCCGTGACGTCGGCCCGGGTGTGGAGCGTGACCGGGGCGTTTTCAGCTTGGCTCGCAAGCATCCGTTCGGCGATCGTCCGCCTCCGCTTCGGCAGGCCGGCGAGGCGAGAGGGCGGTTTCGAAGAGGCCCCGGCCGCAGCGGGCCGGGCCGCCCCGAGCACGTCGGCCTCGCGCACCCGTCCGCCCCGGCCGCTGCCGGGGAGCAAGGCCCAATCAACGCCCAAACGGGAGGCCGTGGCCCGGGCCCGCGGCGTCGCAGGCCTACGGCCTCCGGGGGAGCTTCGCGTCGCGCCTCCGACACTTGCCACGGCCACATGAAACACGTCGTCGGCCATGATCCGCCCAGCGGGGCCGGAGCCAGCGACCGTGGCCACATCAACGCCCAATTCCCGCGCCAAGCGGCGGATCGTCGGTGAGGTCGGGCCGCCAACCGTGCCGGCAGAGCGCGGCGCCGGGGGCGCGGGTGACGCCGGGGCTGCGGCGGCCGCAGCGGGAGCGGAATGGCTTGGCACTGAGGCCGGTGCTGCCGCGGGAGCCGGTGCTGCCGCTGGGGCCGGTGCTGCGGCTGGGGCCGGCGTCGCCTCGGGTGCGTAGGCAGGCGGCGCTTCGCCGTCGGCGAGGAGCCAGCCAATGAGCGTGCCGACCTTCACGACGGCTCCTTCGCCCGGGGCTCCGGCCGGCACATGGAGGATCCCGCCGTCGATCGACTCCACCGGCTCGACCGACTTCTCCCCTTCGAGTTCGAAGAGGGGCTCGCTCGGCTTCACCCGGTCGCCCGGTGCTTTCAGCCAGCGCACGAACGTCCCCTCTTCCATCGACCAACCGAGACGTGGAATGCGGATGTCGTAGGCCATGGTTTTTCTCTGCGTTTCCTACTCGGCGACGATCGCCCGGATTGCGGCCAGGCAATCGTCGGCATTCGGCACGACGACCGCTTCGAGCGACGGGGCATAGGGCGTCGGCACGAAGGCTCCGGTGAGCCGGCGGACAGGGGCATCGAGGAAATCAAACCCCTCATCGGCAACGCGGGCGGCGACCTCAGCTGAGAATCCGCACGACGCCGGCGGCTCATCGACGACAAGGAGCCTCCCGGTGCGCTCCACCGAGGCGAGGATCGTCGCCATGTCGAGCGGCGAGACCGTCCGCGGGTCGATCAGCTCAACGTCGATCTCCTCGGCCAAGAGCTGATCGCAGACGCTCGCCACGAGCTGCACCATCCGCGCCAGCGCCACCACCGTCACATGCCGGCCGCGGCGGACGACATTGGCGACGCCGAAGGGGATGTCATAGAGCCCCTCTGGCACAGGCGTCTTGTGCCCCATCAGCTCACGGTGCTCGAGAAACAGGACCGGATCGCTGCCGAGGAGGGCGTGCGTAAACAGCCCCTTGGCATCGGCGGCATTGGAGGGGACGACGACCCGCAGCCCCGGCACCTGGGCATACATCCCGTAGTAGCTGCCGGAATGATGGGTGGCGGCACAGTGGCCGATGCCGATGCAGCCGCGGAGGATCACCGGCATCCGCAGCCGGCCACTCGACATGTAGCGCATCTTGGCGATCTGATTGATGATCTCGCCGGCCGAGTCGAGGACGAAATCGGCAAACATGAAGTCGATCACCGGCCGGGCGCCAGCCATCGCCGCGCCGCAGGCGAGCCCCACGAAGCCGCGCTCGCAGATCGGCGTGTCGCAGAGGCGCTCCGGACCGTACTTGGCAAACAGCCCGGTCGTCGTGGCGAAGTTGCCGCCGCGGACACCAATCCCCTCCCCCATCACGAAGATCGACGGATCGGCCGCCATCGCCTCGTCGAGCGCTTGCAGCGTCCCTTGCGCCCAGGTCCGCGGCGGGCCCTCGGTGTTGACGCCGTGCGCCTGCGGCGGCACTGGCCCCGAGGGCTCCGTGACGGCGTAGACATCCTCGAGCGCCGTGGCCGGCTCTGGCGCGGGGCTCGCCTCGGCCGCGGCCCGTGCTTGCGTCACAACAGCCTGAACGTCGGCCTCAATCGCCGCGAGATCCCCCTCCGGGACACCCAGCTGCCCGAGGACACCCCGCAGCCTGGCGATCGGGCACTTTTGTTTCCAGGCTTCGACTTCCTCGCGGGTGCGGTAGGTAAAGTCGCCCATCCCCTCGGAATGGGCCCGGGTGCGGTAGGTGCGGCATTCAAGGAGCGTGGCTCCGTCGCCCCCTCGCGCTCGCTCCACCGCCTCACGCGCGGCCGCATGGACGGCGACGAGATCGTTGCCATCGAGCTCCACGCCGGCGAGGCCGTACGAGGCCGCGCGGCGGCCGACCTGGGGGATGCCGCTTGAATAGCTGAAGGGGACTTCAGTCGCAAAGCCGTTGTTCTCGCAGACGAAGAGCACCGGCAGCTTCCAGATCGCTGCCATGTTGAGCCCCTCGTGGAAGGCGGCATTGTTGACGGCGCCATCGCCAAAGAAGGCCACCGCCACGGCACCGGTCTTCTGGAGCTTGGCCGCATATCCCGCCCCACAGGCCTGGAGAATGCAGGGGCCAACGATGCCGCTGGTGCCCATCATCCCGATCTCGGGGGCAAACAGGTGCATCGAGCCACCGCGGCCGCGCGAGCAGCCGGCCGCCCGGCCAAATAGCTCGGCACAGAGATCAGCAGGGGGCATCCCCTTGGCAAGGGCATGGCCATGGCCGCGGTGGGTGCTGAAGACGGTGTCGTTCTTCGAGAGATGCCCGCAGACGCCGACGGCGACCGCCTCCTGGCCGACATACGTGTGGCAGGCCCCATGGACGAGCCCGCGGGTGTGACTGCGGGCGAGCTCCTCTTCCGTGAGGCGGATGACGAGCATCGCCCGGAAGCGGTCGAGGAGGATGTCGATATCGGAGGCAGCGGCAGAAGTCGTCATCAGGGTGGCCCGACAAGAGGAGGCAGACACGGTTGAGCGGAAGACGGACGAGCCACGAAATCAGGACGTCGGCGATGAAAAACCGCGGCTGCCGCCGGCGTTCATCGCCATGTTGCCACCATCCATCGGGATCATGGCCCCGGTGATCCAGGAGCTCGAATCGGAGGCGAGAAACACGATCAGCCCCTGGATGTCGTCGGGGCGGCCGAGCCGGCCGGCGGGGATGCCCGAAAGCCACTTCTGCTCGATCGCCGGATCGGCGGCGATCCGCTTCTCGAGCGACGGATTGCGAACCTGCGCCGGGAGGATCGCATTCACGCGTACCCCGCCGCCGGCCCATTCGGTGGAGAGCTCGCGCGTCATCTGCACCACCGCCCCCATCGCCATGCTGTAGGCGATGTGGCCGCGACCGAGGGCCGTCATGCTCGCCAGCGACCCCGTATTCACAATCGAGCCACTTCCCGCGGCGAGCATCCGCCGCCCCGCCTGCTGGCAGAGGGCGAAGCGGCCGACGACGAGGTTTTCGAGCACCTGCCGCAATTGCTCCACCGAAAGCTCGCGGGGGTCGGCGAGGATCCCCTCGCCGGCGATGTTGGCGAGAAAATCGATCCGGCCAAGTTCGCCATCGAGCCACGTAAACAGCTCCTCGGCAGCCTTCGGGCTCGAGACATCATGCTCGCGGGCGAAGGCCGTGCCCCCGCCGGCAGCGATCGCCTCGCCGGTGCGCATCATCCCAGCGGCGTCGCGATCGAGCATCACGACGGTTGCGCCGTGGGCAGCCAGCGCCAGCGCACTAGCCCGCCCCAGGCCGCTAGCCGCGCCCGACACCACCGCCACCTTGCCTTCGAGATCGAACAGGCCGTCAGCCACGAGAGTTGTGCTCCAGATTCTTCCTTGCCCGCAGCGCTGGCCATTCGAGCGAGCGCCACGCGATCAGCGCCATGGCGACGCCCCACAGCATGATGGCGACCAGCGGCCCGATGCCGAAACGGCCAACCATCGACGGAGCGATGATACCGCCGATGTTGGCCACGGAGTTGATCAGCGCGATCCCTGCCGCCGCCGCCACGCCGCCGAGGAACAACGGCGGCAGCGCCCAGAACACCGGCAGCACCGCCATCATTCCCGCCTGGGCGACGCACAATCCCGCCAGCTTCGTCCACGGATCCCCCCCCTGCCAGGCGAAGTACCAGCCGACCGTCGCGGCCGTCAGCGCCCCGGCAATGAGCGTCGACCGCGACCGGGTCGAATCGGAGATTCGGCTGACGACCACCATCGCGATCACCGAGAGGATGCTCGGGAGCGTCGTGAGGAGCCCCACCTTCCAGAAGGTGCCGTCACTGGTGGCGAGGAGTGGCTCAAAGGAATCCTTGACGAGCTTGGGGAGATACGACCCGGTGACATTCGTGCCGACGGC
>CAJAYZ010000680.1 GCA_903949225.1 uncultured Planctomycetaceae bacterium | reverse complement strand
GGGGCGGGGGGGGCTGCGGAGGGATCAGCGACGGCAGCGGTCGAGCCTGACCGTCGCCGCAGATCCCGCGCCGGGGTTCGGAACGGAGCCGGCTCACTTCCGTGATACTCCGACCAGACGTCCCCGAAGAACTCGAGTCCCGAAAGACCGTCGCAGGCGGCATGCTGGATCATGAGCACCACCTCCCAGGCATCACGCTCCCGTTCGATCGCCACCATCCGAACGCCGCTGCTGCGACGAATGTCGATCGATCGCCACGGGCGATGGCGCACTCCGGGCGGCGGGGATCCCCGCGGGAAGGCCTCCAAGACCGGGAGGACGTCGGGGGACCGCCAGGACGGGCGCCACCAGGCGTCGCGGACGCGACTGCAGAGGAGCGGATGGCGTCCGGCCGCCCTCTCCAAGGCCCCCCGGAGGCGATGCAGGTCGAGGGCCCCCTCCACCGCGCAGAGGAGGAAAAAACACATCGGAAACCCCGGTCGCTGATCCCGCAACAGGAGTTGCTCGAACGGCGTGAGCGGGCGGAGCGTGGACATGAAACAACTTTATCCACAGCCTGTGAGCGGCGGAAATCGGCCCAAAAGCGTCGGGGATGGAGGGGATCGACGGGTTTTCTTGACAGGCAAAGCCCTCAATCCATACTGCTTTTCCCGCGTTCATTCCAGGACTTCGTCCCTTTCCTGCCCGCGCCCTCCCTCCGACAGGGGGCTGCCGACCGGGGAAGGAAGACTGTCGTCGCTGGTTTTCCGCGGTGGCAATTGCTGGTGAAAGGATGTGCCTTCGTGGCCGGTGATGGGCGGTATTCCGCCTGTCCGGTCGGCTGGATGCCCGAGCGATCGGGGATCTCAGGGCGGGGGCGGTGTTGATCCCACGGACGGGTTGTTGGCCGACGAACATCCCGATCCGCGCACGGACCTGATCGACCCCTTCTGACCTTCACCCCGAACACACCACGCGCCGCGTCCCCCCTTCGTGGGTGACGCCGGGCCGTTGATGATGCCCCTCCAGGACGAGGACCGAGCTTTGCACGATTCACTGGCGATTGTCGGCATGGCATGCAGGCTTCCGGGGGCCGATGGCCTGGAAGCCTTCTGGGACCTCGTGGTGCATGGCCGCACCGCCTGGGGCCGTTTGCCCGACTCCCGCCTCCCACGCGACCTCTACTTCGATCCCGTCAAGAGCAAGGTCGGCAAGAGCTATTCCGATCTGGGGGCGATCGTCAGTGAGCGTCCGGCCGATCCGGCCGTTTGTCCGATCCGCGCGGACATGCTCGATCGCTACGACGTCGCCCATCACATCTTCCTCGAGGTGGCGTCGCTGGCCTGCCGGGATGCCGGACTCGATCCCTTTGCCATGCCCCGCGGGCCCCGCACCGGTGTCTACGTCGGCCACACCGGCGGGAGCACCCGGATCGGCGACTACGTCTATTCCACCGGGATCGACGGCACCACTGCTTGGCTCGGCGACGTTGAGGCCGCCCGTGAACTCCTCGGTGCCGGGGCGGAATCGGTCGCGGCAGAGGTCACCGCCGCGGTCCGCCGTGATCATCCCGGCCGCCGTCCGGGGGAGAAGCTCGACCTCGGCGCCCTCGGCGCCGCCAAGATCGTCCGCGAAGCCCTCCAGCTCGACGGCCCCTACCTTGTCGTCGACGCCGCCTGCGCCTCCTCCCTTCAGGCCCTTGCGATCGCTGCCCGGGCGCTCCAGCAGGGGGGAATCGATCAGGCGATCGTCGGTGGCGCCTCGTACTGCAAGTCGGACAGCCTCGTGCTCTTCTCGGCAGCGCAGTCGGTCAGCAACTCCGGTTCCTGCCCCTTCGGCCGCGATGCCGACGGTCTGGTGACCGCCGAGGGATACGTGGCGTTGGTCGTCAAGAAACTCTCCAAGGCGATCGCCGACGGCGATCGGATCCGGGCGGTCAATCGTGGCATCGGCGTGGCCAGTGACGGCAAGGGAAAGAGCCTGTGGGCGCCGCGCCAGGAGGGGCAGAAGCTCGCCGTCGAGCGGGCCTACCCCGACAAGAGCGAGATCGGCCGCCTCGACTACATCGAAGCCCACGCCACGAGCACCCAGGTCGGCGATGCAACCGAACTCGGC
>CAJAYZ010000679.1 GCA_903949225.1 uncultured Planctomycetaceae bacterium | reverse complement strand
GCCCCCTCGCAGCGCGATCGTTTCGTCGACTACTACGCCCTTCCTCGGGCCCCCTGGGATATCGGGCGCCCGCAGGATGCCTTTCTCGCAGCGGCCCCGCGGATCACCGGACGGGTTCTTGACGCGGGATGCGGAAGGGGTGATCTCGCCCTCTGGCTGGCATCACGCGGCCATGCGGTGACAGGGATCGACTTCCTCGAGGCGCCTCTCGTGGCCGCCCGACGCAAGGGGGCCGAACTGGGGCTGGCGGTGAACTTCCTCCAGATGGATGCCCTCTCGATCGGCGCGATCCCCGAACGTTTCGATGCCGTCACCGACTGCGGGATGTTCCACTCTTTTGATGACGAGCGCCGGACCGCCTACGTGGAGGCCCTCGGTCAACTCCTCGAACCGGGCGCGAGGGTCTTCATCCTCTGCATGTCGACCGACGAGCCGGGGACGCAGGGGCCCCGTCGGGTGGCCGACGAGGAACTCCGCGCGACGTTCTCCGACGGTTGGGAGATCGAGTCGATCGAGCCGGCACGGTTCGAGGTCGTGCCCGGGATTCCCGGGGCGGAGTTCGGCCCCGGGGGGGCGCAGGCGAGGTTTGTCAGCATCAGGCGCCTCGCCGCCCGGTAGCTGTCCGCCGGGAAAAACTCCCGCCCCTGCCGCTGCACCAACCGCCATCGACGGCGTCGGAGCCCGTTGCGTACGATCCGGGGCGAAGCGTTGACGGCGCGGGCTGTCCGCCCCCTGGCAGCTGCCGCCGCCATCCGAACGAGGAGATCCGACATGCGCTTGCGAGCTTCGTGGCGGTGGATTGCGGCCATGGCCATGGCGAGCGCCGGCCCGTTTTCCGGCTCGGTCGGGGCGGTCGTCATCGACCGGGTCAACGCAGGGTCAGGCAACATGTCTGCCCCCGGTGATGACCCCGGCTGGAATAACGTCGGCGCGATCGGCTTCGGCGGGGGAGTCTACATCGGTTACGGATGGGTGTTGACGGCCAATCATGTCGGCAGCGGTGACGGCATCACCCTCGGCGGCGTGAAGTACCCCATGCTGCCCGGCACCGGCCGCCAACTCACCAACGCCGCCGCCGCCGGGAAGTCGGCTCTCACCGATCTCTTCATGTTTCAAATCGCGCAGCCGTCGCTGAGCCTGCCTTTCATTCATGTCGCCAGCACGGCGCCTGCCAACGGCGCGACGGTAACGATGATCGGCCGGGGGCGACTCCAGCAGGCGAATCCGACCTTCTGGGACATCAACGACTCTTCGAATCCGTGGATCTGGACGGAGACCACGGAGGACCTCGCCAACGAGGCCGGATTCAAGACCGACGGCACGAACTCGATGCGCTGGGGCACCAACGCCGTCGATGATCGTGGCTGGTTCAACGTCGGGGTGGATTTCCTCGGCATCGGCACGACGTTTGATCCGTATGTTTCCACCAACGAGGCCCAGGTCGTCAGCGGAGACTCCGGCGGTGCCGTGTTCGTGAAGCAAGCCGGGGCTTGGAACCTCGCCGGGATCATCATCGCCCAGGGATTGCTACCGAATCAGCCTGGGGGCACCTCCACGGCGGCCTTCTACAACACCTCGTATTTCGCCGATCTCTCCTACTACCGGCCGCAGATCGTGGCGATCGTGGTGCCGGAACCGGCAGCCATGACGCAACTCCTCGCTACCGGTGGCATCGGCCTCGGTGTCTGGTGGTGCCGGCGCCGTCGAGCGGGCTGATTCCCCCGGGCGCTTCGGGCCATGCGGCTGTTCCCCTCCGACCGCTATCAGTTGCCTCTCCCGGAGGGGCACCGCTTTCCGGTGGAGAAATACCGGGCGTTGCGGAAGCGATTGGAGGCCGAGGCGGCTGCCGGCGCGGCACTTGAGTTCATCGAGCCGCACGCTGCCACCGACGAGGAGATCCTCCGAGTCCATAAGCGCGCTTATGTCGGCAGGGTGATGGCCGGCACGCTCACGCCGGCGGAGGTCCGGCGGATCGGTTTTCCCTGGAGTGAGCAGCTCGTGGCCCGCTCGCTGCGGAGCACAGGCGCCGCGGTCGATGCAGCAGCGGCGGCGCTCGAGGATGGCATCGCCGCCAGTCTCGCCGGAGGCACTCACCATGCGGGGAGCGACTGGGGGGAAGGCTACTGCGTCTTCAACGACACGGCGGTGGCGGCTCGCGAGATGCAGGCCCGAGGCATGGTCGAGCGGGTGGTGATCCTCGATCTCGACGTCCATCAGGGGAACGGCACGGCCGAGATCTTCGCGGCCGATCCCTCGGTGTTCACCGTGTCGGTCCACGGCGCCCGCAACTTCCCCCTCCGCAAGCATCCGGGAGATCTCGACATCGGCCTCGAGGATGGTGCCGACGATTCGACCTACCTCGCGGCGGTCGATGCGGCACTCGACGGGGCCCTCGGCGAGGGGGGGGCCGATCTCCTCCTCTACATCGCCGGGGCCGATCCCTACGCAGGGGATCGACTCGGGAGGCTCTCCGTCAGCCGTGCCGGGCTGCTCGAGCGCGATCGCCGGGTGCTCGCGGCGGCCCGGTCCGTCGGGTTGCCTGTGGGAATCGTCTGTGGTGGGGGGTACTGCGCCGACATCGGGGCGATCGTCGAGATTCACGCCGGGACGATGCTCCTCGCGGCCGAGGGGAAATAAGCGAATTTGGTCGTTGTTGGCCTTTGTTGGGGGGCTCGCGGCTTGCCGGTCAGGGAGTCAGGCCGTAGGCTTTTGGGGAGGTTAGGGGTTGGCTGTCGGGGGGGTTTCTTCCAGCGGGGGCGTTTTTCGGCGTATCGACTCCTCTCTCCGAGGTGCCAAAGGCTTCTCGAGGGGGGGGGCTTAATGGGGTTTTAGTCAGACGCGCTCGTTCTCCGATGACCAAAACAGCTCCTCATCTCTTTCCGGCGTATTGAATTATTTGTCCTCTCAAGCTGGAGAATCGTCATGGGTGCCCGAATCGAAACAGCCCCCCAACCCGTCGCCAACCGGCGCCAGGCGCGGGGCTTTACGTTGGTCGAGCTGCTGGTGGTGATCGCCATCATCGGCACGCTCGTCGGCCTCCTCCTCCCGGCGGTGCAGTCCGCCCGTGAGGCGTCGCGCCGTTCCAAGTGCAGCAACAACCTCAAGCAGGTCGGTCTCGCAGTCCACAACCACCACGACTCGAAGCAGTTTCTCCCCACCGGCGGCTGGTGGTGGGGGGCATGGTCGTTCAACAACGGCACGCCGGCCAGCGGCGTCAAGCAGTACGCCGGCTGGGGATACCAGATCCTCCCCTATCTCGAGAACGAGGCCCTCTGGCTCGGGAATGGCGCCAAGGATGTCGACGGCAATGGCTCGCTCGCCGACTGGGAGCGCTTCTACATGGCCCGCGCTACGCCGGTCGGGCAATATTTCTGCGCCAGCCGTCGCTCTGCCTCCGACGGCGTGAAGTCGTCGGGGGAATGGTATGGCTCTCCGTTTCCCGGCGGCCGAGCACCGTACGCCCAGACCGATTACGCTGCGAATAGCCTCGACACCGGGGACAATTGGCTCGGTGGCGAAGGGGCTCCGTGGCACCCCGAGGGGGACGGCCCGATCTTCCGCGTCGACGGCGACCAGCCGAACCTCGATCTCCGCAAGGTCTCGTCGTTCGCCAACATCCGTGACGGGGCGACGAACGTCGTCCTCATCGGCGAGAAGGCCCTCGATAGTGACAACTGCAAGGGGAACATGTGCGGCGACGACAACGAGGGATACACCGCTGGATGGGACCACGACACGATGCGACACACCGGCTTTGTTCCCCAGACCGACGGTGATCGGTCGGGAACCTGGCATGGTGACGGCCGCTTCGGTGCCGCCCATCCGACGGTCGTCAACATCGTCCTCTGTGACGGCTCGGTGCGGGGGATCAACTACAACATCAATGAGACGATCTGGCGGCGGATGGGCCACCGGGACGACGGAAAGATGGTGGAATACTGATGGCGAGTTTCTCGACCAACGTGACGCTTTCGCGGCGAGCAACCCTGGTGCCGCTCTGCTTGATGCTCGTCGGCTCCATGGCCCTCACCGGCTGTGGACGGAAGAGCTACAAGACCGAGCCGGAGTTCAAGATCAGCGGGAAGATCCTCCGGGGAGGCAACCCGCTCCCCCTCGACCCGGTGATGGCCGCCGCCAAGGCTGCGAGTGTGAACGTCAAGTTCGTCCGCTCCGACGGCAGCGATGGGGCTAACTTCTCCGAATCGGCCTTTGCCGATGAGTCGGGGGCGTTCACCATCAAGCTGCCGAAGGGGAAGTACCGGGTTTCGATCGTTCACATGAACGGCCGGGGCGACGGCCTCCAGGGCAAGTTCGGCGACCGGAAGTCGAAGATCGAGAAGGAGATTTCCGGCGAGATGTCCGATCTCGTCCTCGAACTCGACGAGTACAAGTAACCGCCTCTGTCCGCATGAAGGTTCAAGAGACATGACGGCCCGGTTGGCACACGCCGACCGGGCCGTTCTTTTTTATTGCTCGTCCTCGTCGGAAGCGAACACGAAGGCCGCCCGGCGCGGGGCTGGCATCGGGGAACCGGCTCCGCGGACGCTCCGCCAGACGATCTCGTTAAGGAGCAGGTCGTCGGCCGCATCTTCGACGGAGAAGTCCATGGCGAGCGATTTTTCCGCGCCAAAGGCTGTCGCCACGTTCCGCTCGTCGAGCGAGACTTCCGCCGGCCGGCATCGGTAGGGCTCGAGGACCGGGGCCTTCGCGAAAGCCCCGACCATCGGCAAGGCCGCCGCGTCGAATTGCGACATCGGGTCGAGGCCGAGGATCAATTCCATCGTGCGGAGCATCGAACTTGTCGAGTAGAGGGTCGAATCGACAGCGCCATGCTTCGTCCACGGGCTGATCACGAAGGCGATGGTGCGGTGGGCATCGACGTGATCGGGGCCGTTTTGGGCGTCGTCCTCGACGACAAAGATCGCGGTCGTCGGCCAGAACTTCGACCGACTCACCCCCTCGACGATCCGTCCGAAGGCGAGATCGTTCTCGGCCATGAAGGCCGTTGGCGTCAGCTTGCCGGGGCTTGAGCCGCTGGTGTGATCGTTGGGGAGGCGGACGATCTGGAGCCTCGGCATCGCCCCCTCCTGTTCGAACCTGGCAAGCTCAACGAGGAAGCGATCGGCCCGCTTCAGGTCGGAGTAGTCTTGGTCGAAGCTGCGGTAAAGCGGATCAAAGCGGCCCTCGAGAGCCTTGACCTTCGGCGTGCAGGGGTCGTCGGGCGTCTTGCCGTTGGCAACCCATTCCCCATAGCTGCGGAAGCTCACGCCCGCGGCGATCGCCCGGTCCCAGAGGTAGCCGCCGGCGGGGCGGGCGGCGGCGTCGAAGCTCCCCTCGGATGGATAGGAAAACTTCTTCCTGCGGTTGTGGCCGTAGGAGAGGGGCCACTGTCGCTCGACGAAGTCGGAGGCATAGGCCCCCATGCTCCACTCGTGGCCATCGGCACTGACTTCGCTCTCAACGTAGAAGTTGTCGAGGAGGACGAACTGCCGGGCGAGGGCATGATGGTTCGGCGTGACGCGCTCGGGGAACAGGCAGAGCGTCGGGTCGCCGTGCCCCTCCGGCATGTCGCCGAGGACCTGATCGTAGGTGCGATTTTCCTTGACGATGTAGATCACGTGGGTGATGGGACTGGTAGCTCCGGGGAGGAGCGGGATCGGGTGGCCGTCGAGTTCCTCTGCTGAGAAAAGCTCTTCCGCATCCGGCGGCTGACAGGCGAAGGCCCGCTCCGTCCAGGCGGCGAGTTGGGCCGTCAGCTTCTCGCCCTCTTCGGGAAGCTCGATGAACGACACCGTCCCGTCGAACAGCCCGCCGATGTAGTCGGGGGTGGGGGCCTCCGGATTGAATCCCGGCCGGGGGCCGTTGCGGTTGGAATCGGAGATGATCCCCTTGCCATTGGCAACGATGAGCCGGCGGCCGTCGGCGGTGAGGCGGACGCAGGTGGGATACCAGCCGACGGGGATGAAGCCGAGGCTGCGGGCGGCTCCCGGCTCCTCGACCTCCCACACCGTCACGGCGTTGATGTTGGCGTTGGAGACGAAGAGCATCTCACCGTCGGCGGAGATCGCCAGCGAGTTCGGCGTGTTGCCGGGAGGGGCGTCGGGGGTGAGGGTGGCGACGAGTGTTTCCTGCACCCGCCCCTCGGCCAGGTCGATCACCGACACGCTGTTGCGGTTGGCGTTGGCGACGAAGAGTCGCTGCCCGTCGGGCGACATCACCATCTCGTTGGGGTGTTCCTCGACCTCGATCCGGCCGACGACGAGCCACGCCTGGGTATCGATTACGGCCACGGCGGCCTGGGCCCAGAGAGAGACGTAGAGCCGCTGCCTCGGTTCGTCGAGCAGGCATGTCCAGGGATGCGGGGCATCGGCGACGATCCGCTCGAGGAGCACGTCGGCCCGCTTCGTGATCGACGGGTCGTCGGTCGTCGGTGGAAGCGCGGGGGCCGGCGCCGGGGCCTCGGCGCCAAGGAGGAGCTCGTCGATGACCGGGACTCCATCGGCCGCGGCGAGTCGCACGCGCGAGACCGAATGCCCCCAAACATTGGCGGCGTAGAGTGTGGTTGCGGTCGAGTCGACGGCGATCCCGGCGGGGATGCCGCGGAGCTTCTCGTCGCGGAGCGGCACCGCTTCGAGGGGCACAAGCGCCCCCGCTTCGAATCGGAAGGGGAGAAGCGTCTCTGCCGCTCCGCCCGACACCCAGAGCCGATTCCCCGTGCCGTCGAAGGCGAGCCCCTGGAAGGCCTCGTCGATGCGGGTCCGCGACAGCACCTTCCGCGTCTCCAGATCGATGACGGCCAACTCGTGCGGACCGAAGCCGCAGTGGAGGATGACGGCGTGGCGACCGTCGGGATGGATCGCGATGTTGACCGGGAAGTCACCCACCTCCAGCTGCTTGCCCGTCGGTCGCAACGACCATTGGGTGGGGAGGACGACCGAGCCATCGGCCTGTGGGCCGGGAGTGCGGCGGATCGGCTCCTCGGCCAGTGACCAGGAAAAGACCCCCGGAGTGAGGAGCGTTGCCGCGATGAGGACAAGGAGAACTCGGGGGGAGGTGACCGTCGGAAATCGCATGGAAAACCTCGCGCGGTTGGAAGGGAACCGCCGTTGTACCCCCTCCACCCGGCAGCAGCGACCGTTCCACGCTCAATTCTCATCAAACGTTTTCCCGCCGGGCCGTGCCGGCCGGCGCGGTGATCTTCAACGAGCGTTGGCGGCGTCTTCCTCGACGAGCGATCGGCCCTGGCCAGCGAGCGGCTCGAGCGTGGCGCGGAGGATCCGGTAGCGGCAGTCGTAGGCTCCGAGGAAGAGGGCCTCCTGACGCGGCGTCTGCCAGTAGTCGGAGAGCGACAGCCGCTCCGGCTTTCCTTCCCAGTCGATCCACGGCCGTCCATCGACGGTCACCGTCACCCCGGCAGGCTCGACGGTGGCGACGACCTCGGCCGGGCGGTTTCTTCGGAACACATCTCCGTCGATCCGCGTCGGGTTGTCGCCGACGTTCCGGCCGTCGATGTTTTCCAGAGCGCTGACACGCCCGCCGGCAGCACCGAAACCGAGCAGGGCGAGGAAACGGTGTTCGCCCGACCGGAGGCCGATCGTCAGCCCATTCGGCTCGTCGAGCGGTTCGACGATGAGGGTCAGTCGGTAGGCCTCCGGGGAGGCATAGGGAAGCTCGATCCTCGCTCCGAGCGCTTTCGGGGCGAGGAGCTCGCGGCGGCCGTCGACCTCATGGTCGGTCCACTCCCCCGCCACACCGTCGCGGCGCGGATCGACCAGCGCCAGGAGATCAACCGAGGTGTTCACCCCGCCGCGCGCCGTCGCCGGGAGACGGTCGGTGGGATCGACGTCGACCGGGGGAGGGGGCGCATCAGGGGCCAGACGGACCTGGAAATAGCCCCAGGCGGTGGCGGCGGAAGGGCCATTGGCAGGGGCGATTTTCGCATCAGTGCCCGCTTCCGCATCGATCTTCGCCGTCGGTCCGGTGACGCGCCAGCCGACGCCGCAGGGGCGGTCGAAGCGCCCCAGGGAGACCATTCCCCTCTGGATCGCCTCGGCCTCGACCGGCACGCTCGTCCAGGGGCCGCGGAGGCTCGTCTGCACCTCCACTCGCAGTCCCGGAGGAATCAGATCCAGGGGGGAAAGTCGCAGTGCCACCGGTTGGCCAGGCCTTGGCACGGCCGGCTCGGGGGTGGCGGTGAAGGTGTCGAAGACCAGATCTGCCCGGGGGGCGTTGGCGGCGCCGTCCGCCGTGAACCCGAGCCGCTTCTTCTGCCCCGCCTCGACCCACGATTGGGCCAGAGCGCTGCGGTACTGCCCTTCGCTCATCACCGAGCCGTCGGCGGGCTCGGGATGGGGGAGGCCGATGGCATGGCCGATCCCCTCGTGATAGACGACGCAGTCGCTTCCCCGGCAGGGGACACGCCATCCGTCGCCGCTGACGAGTCCCCAGCCACGCCCCCGATCGGCGAGGTAGACCGCGCGCGAGCCCCCGGCGGCGGCGCCGGGGACATGGAGCCCGCCGTCAGCGAGGGCGCCGTCGAACTTCCAGCCATCGCCGGCGGGCGACAGGCGGGAGAAGTCATCGAGCGGGCGCCAGTTGATGTCGCTCAAGACAAGGAGGACGGGAAAGGCGTCATCGGCATCGCGGCCGACGTCGATCGTCCGGTCGACTTCGGTGAGGGTGCGGAAAAACGTGGCGTCGCCGTCGCCAACGCGGAGCGCGCCGGTCGACGCGGCGGAGCGGAAGGGCTCCGGGTGGATCCTGGTCACGAGCCGAGATCGGCCCGCGAACTCGCGGTGGTGGAAGCGGCGCACACGTTCGCAGAGCCATTCAACGCGCTCTTGCCAGTCGGGAAGCGGTTGCCGGTCGGAGGGAACGAAGTAGACGACCGTGGCACGGATCGTGTCGATCGAGTGGCGGCCATCCCAGGTGGTGAGGCCGGGCGCGTGCTCGCCATCGGCGGCCGATGCGGCGGCCGGAATCGCCAGCGTCAGGCAGGCAAGCGTTATCCAGGCCGCAAGATGTCTGACCGTTCGGGTGCGGGGCATCTGGTGAGTTTTCCTCGAGATGACCGTGGGCAGGATGGGTCGAAAGCCGCTGAGTATATCGCCCATTCGAGTGCCACCGGGCCGTAAGGCGCGGTACGGCGGGGCGTCAGCCGCCGCGGAAGCCCGCCTCGATCCGCTGCCGCTCGCGGTCGATCTGCTCCGGGCTCGCGCCGAGTCCTTCGAGGATCCGCACGGTGAGCGCCAGGGCCACTTCCCCTTCCCCCGAGAATGCCTCTTCGGCCCCGGCCCGGCGGAGGCGCGGCACCTCGAGGGTCGTGTGCGTTCGGGCGAGGACATGGACGTGGGGATTGAGTTGCTTGGCTTGGCGGATGATCTCCTCGTCGACCCGGCCCGAGCCGGAGGTGAGGATGAGATTGTCGGCCCTGGCGATCCCGGCGCGCTGGAGGACCTCGGGGCGGCTGGCATCGCCATAGACGGCGCGGACGCCGAAGGCGAGGAGGCGACGGACCGTCTCGAGGTTGAGCTCGACGACGGTCGGATCGATTCGGTTATCGAGGAGCAACTCGGTTACCGTGCGCCCCACCGGCCCATACCCGACGACGATCGCCCGGTGGCTCGGCTCGACGGCGGCGGGGTCGGCATCGGCCCGCGGATCATCATGCCCGATGCGGGAGCGGGTCAGCGACGCCGCGATCCGATCGGCGAGCCGGTAGAGGAGGGGATTGAGTGTGATCGTCACGATGGCCGCGGCGACGAGGATCTCGAGAACGGCGGCGGGAACGATCCCCAGATCGCGACCGAGATTGGCGAGGATGAAGGAAAACTCGCCGATCTGCGCAAGCGCCGCGGCGACCGGGATGGCGATCGACGGCGACACCCCGCGGCACCGCATCACCGCCAGGGCCACGGCCGGCTTGAGGAAGATCACGATCAGCACCGTGGCGAGGATCGCCAGGGGGGAGCGGACGAGCGTTGATGGATCGAAGAGCATTCCCACCGACACGAAGAACAGTACGGCGAAGGCGTCGCGCATCGGCAGGGCCTCCGATGCGGCCCGGAGGCTGAACTCGCTCCGCCCCACCATCATCCCGGCAAGGAACGCCCCCAGCGCCATCGACACGCCGAACACGCGGGCCGCTCCGACCGCAATCCCCAGGGCCACCACGAGCACCGCGAGCGTGAACAGTTCGCGCGAGCCGGTGTCGGAGACAACCTCAAAGACCCAGGGGATCACCTTGCCGCCGGCGAACACGACGACGACCACGAGCGCGGCGATCTTCACCGCTGCCAGGAGCAGCGACATCAAGAGCCCTTCGACGGTCGGCGGGCCGCCCGTGAAGACGGTGGGGAGGACGACGAGCGCCGCGACGGTGAGGAGATCCTCGACAACGAGCCATCCGACGGCGATGTGGCCGCTGCGGGTGTGGAGAGCGCGGTGATCGGAGAGCACGCGGAGGAGGACGACCGTGCTCGCCACCGCCACGCTGCCGCCGAACACCGCGGCGGCCGGCCACGGCCAGCCGATCCAGTGGCCGACGATGGTGCCGATCGCCGTCGCCACAGCGCTTGCGACAAGCGCGCCCGGAACGACGATTGAACGGACCGCCAGGAGCTCTCGGAGGTGGAAGTGGAGGCCGACACCGAAGAGGAGGAGAACGACGCCGAGCTCGGCCATCTCGCTGGCGAGTTCAGCATCGGCCTCGAAGCCGGGCGTGTGCGGGCCAACGACGACGCCGGCCAGCAGATAGCCGACGATCGGCGACAGTCGGAGCCGATGCGTGATCGCACCGAACACGAGCGCAGCGGAGAGCCCGCCGGCGAGCGTGAGGATGAGATCGACGTCGTGCATGGGGGGCGCGGCTGGTTGGTGTCAGGGACGCCGCCAACAGAACCGCTCCGCCCCACTGGGGCAATCCCGCCGGCTGTTCCAAGGAGAACATGGACCTCTGGATCCGCTCTTACATCTCCACGGCCCGTGGCCGCGAGTCGCAAAACGAATCACGAGCGTCATCGTCACTCGTCGATCGGCACCTGCCGGACCGTCATTTCCCGGAGCAGTCCTTGGCTCTCGGGACCGAGCGACGTGTCGGCGGCACGCAGATCACTCTCGGCCCGCCAGAATTCCTGACGGGCCGAGATCTCGAAGATCTCGGCATCGAACTTCGCCTGCTCGCGAAGGGTGACGCGGAGGACGTCGCTGCGTCCGAGGCGGAGCTGTTCGCGCTCGGCTCCGGCCACGAGGCGGGCGAGGTCGAGGCGGGTGCGGGCCTGCTTGTGAAACTCGTAAGCCCGCTCGAGGAGGGAAAACGCGTCCTGAACTTCGGCCCGCACTTGATCCTCGGCGTAGCTGAGCTGTCGG
Source organism: uncultured Planctomycetaceae bacterium (assembly GCA_903949225.1). GTDB lineage: Bacteria > Planctomycetota > Planctomycetia > Pirellulales > UBA1268 > QWOP01. Next base: position 14,630 of record CAJAYZ010000679.1, on the reverse strand, counting down.
TCGATCTGCATGAGTTGCGACTCGGCCGTCTGCAGCCGCCCGCGGGCTTCGCGCCGCTGGGCCGGCAGTTGGAAGATCAAGGACGCCTGCAACACCTGCCGATCGAGGCCGTCGTTCCCGGAAAGGGCACTCTTGCCGAAGCCGGCGTCCTGGTTCCCGGTGAGCTGACCATCGAGATTGGGAAGCGTTTGGTTGGAGGCGAGCCGTCGTTCGACGAGAAGCTTTTCCCGCTGCAGGGAAAGCCGCTGGAACTCAGGCCGCGAGCCGAGTGCCCGGGCCAACGAATCCTGATAGAGAAGGACGGTGGGCTGCACCGGCTCGGGAACCTGACGCATCCGACTGCGGCGGGCGAGCAGCGGTCGGCCGGAGGCATCGCGGTGAAAGAGGGAGAGGTCGATAGCGGCCTGCTGCATCGCCCGGTCGGCCTGGACGATGAGCCCGTTGCGGAGGGCGATATTTTGCTGGTTGTCGATCCGTTCGATGTTGGCCGTCGCCCCCATCGCCACCTTCTGTTCCAATTCACTGTCGCGGCGGACGGCGAGGTCGAGCAGCCGCTCACCGGCGCCGTAGCGTTCCCCGCTCCCCTGCCATGCCCAATACGACCTGGCGGCGGCCCGCATCCAATCGAGGCGGCCACGCTCGATGATCGGCTCGGCGAGAGCGACATCGAGCTCTGCCTGAGCGCGCAGAGCACGCGGGCGATCGATGTCGCGGTTCTTGGCGAACGGGAGCGTGATGCCGCCCCGCCATTCCCCGGCGTTGGCCGTCTTTTGGGAGAGATTGTAGGTGGGGAAATCGCCATAGCCCGTCCGGAATCCTCCGAAGGCACTGATGCCTCCGGTCATGAATTGCTGCGAGAGACCGAATTCGGATCGGTAGTTCTCGTAGGTCCCCGGGGCGAGGGCGTTGCCGGCCATGTTGACGTTGGTGTCGAAGGCGCCCATCGCGGAGGTCAACTTGCCCGAAGCGATGCCCCGTTCGCGCTCCACCGCCTGGAGAAGCGGGTAATGGATAAGGACGCTCTGGAGCACTTCCTGGAGCGTCAACGGTTCGTCACGGTCGTCGAGCGAGAGATCGGGAAGCTCGAGGGCCGCGGAGGGCTTCGGAGGCGCGACGGTGATTCCGGCGTTGGCCTTCGGGGCAGGGGCCGGGAGCAGTTCGCTTTGACGCTCGGGAGCCTTGGCGGGAGGGATGGCAACGACCGGAGCGGGTCGGGGGCCAACCTCGGCCCGCGGGCGGGGCGGAGCGTTATCTCCGCTGACGGCTTCGGAGCGGGGATCGGAGCCTGCGGCGTCGTCGACGAGGTCGAGGAACGACTGCGTGATCACCGTCGGTGGCAGGTCGCCCCGATCTGGAGCGACGGGAATCGGCCGGCCGGCGGGGACGAAGCGTCCCGGTTCCTGCGCCACGACGGAGGTCGCGAGGAGGAAAGCGAGGGACGCGGCGGTGAGGATCGGCGTGAAGCTCGGCACGCCTGCTGTCGAAGTCATCCGACCTTGACCTTTGGTGGCTTGCTCTCTTTCCCCCCCGACTCCTTGGAGGGGGGGGCGAGGACCGGCGGGAAGCCGTTGAGTCGCCGCCAGACCTCGTACCCGAGCGGGACCCGGTTGAGGAATACCCAGCCGATCGCCTGGTTGCCCTGACGGAGCATCTGCTGATCGGGCCAGGTGTCGCCGGCGAGTTGGGCATCGGGCTCCACGAGGATTCGGAACTTCCCGGTGCTCCCACTGGCCGAATCGATCTGCCGAATCTTGCCGCCGAACGTGCCGACAGCGAGCTCCGGCCAGCCCGAAAACTGCACGGCCGGCCAGCCCTCGAACTGGAGTCGGACATGCGGGAAAGAGCCCGTCTGTTCCGCGTAGGCGAGGACCAGCGGCGCGTCGTTGCCGTCGATGAGGAGTTCTACGACCCGGTCGTTGGTGAGGGGGACGATCGTGCATAGCTCATCCCCTTCCTTGACGAACTGGCCTCCCCGGCTGACGTTGGAGGCCACCCTGTACACGGTGCCGTCGCAGGGAGCGAGCACCATGCGGTCTTTGAAACGCTCGATGCGGGTGTCGATTTCCTGGAGATCGCGCTGGATCGTGAACAGGTTTTGTTCGCTCTTGCGGAGGTTGCCGCGGGCGACGGCGATTGCCGACAGGCCGGCCGCATCGGCCTGGACGAGAAGGGATTCCTGGGTGAGGAGGAACGCCTCGGCTCGCTCGATTTCCGCGTTGGCTTTCTCGGTGTCGGTGGCCGCCCGATCGGACCGCATGCGGGCTTCGTCCCGGGAAATCCGACTCTCCAGCCCGCCGAACTGCGGGTTGGTGAACAGATCCTCGAACATCTGGAAGCGGTTGCGTTCGTACTCCTCGGCGAAGGTGGCGTTGGCCTCCACGTGTTGGGCGACCTCGATCGACTTCCGGGCGGCATCCCGATTGGCTGTGGCGGCACGGATCGCCGCCTCGCGAGCCGCCACCTGCGCTTCCGCAGCCGCCCGTTGCTCGTCCACCTCGCGCTCGGCGGCCGTGAGCCGGTCGGAAAGAAAGCTTCGCTGCTCCTCCAGTCTTGCCGAAAGCTGGTGATCGTTATCTTCGATATCGACCAGCGGATCGTTTTTCTTTACCAGGCTTCCCTCGACGACGTGCCACTTGCTGATCTGTCCGGAGATCATCGCCTCGATGACCTGCATCCGATCGACCGGTGCAAAGGCCATGATGTCCCCCCGCCCCTGAACGGTCTGCTGCCAGGGGACGAAGGCGAGAATGAATGGGGAAGCAGCGAAAATTACGATCGCCAGCGTGGCGAAGCGACGGACGCTCCGTGGCGTGGCCACGCCGGCTGGAAGGGGGGGGGAGGTGCGGGAGGTGCGGGATCCCATGATCACGATGGCTCCAGGGTCGAGTCGCATCGCCGGCGGACGTCGTCACGGGTGCTGGCGACGACGAGGGTCCAGGGAGACGACGGGCCGAAGAGTGAGTCGGTCAGTCCGCCGTCCCCGTCGAGATCGAACCCGTCGAGGAGGCGGTCGATGAGGAGGAGCCGGGGGTGGCCGGCGATCGCACGGGCGAGTGTCAGCCGGGCTGCCTCGATGGGATCGAGGGGGAAGCCGTCGGCTGCCAGGGGCGTCGCCATGCCGAGCGGCAGACGGGCGATCCGGGAAGCGAGCCCCACCGTCTCGAGCGCCGCGCGGAGATCGGCTGCCGAAATTGATGTCCTGCCAGCGCGGAGATTCTCGGCCACGGTGCCGGCGAACGTCTCGGGGGCGCCGACGAGGGCCACCTGCTCACGGGCGGCGGGCCTGTCGAGCGATCGCCCGTCAATGCCGTCGAGTTCAAACGTCCCCGCAGGCGGAGAGCTAAGGAGCGCCAGGGCCTCGAGCCAAGCCGTGCTGCCGGCGTTGGCGTTCATGGCCGCGTGGCATCCGGCAGCCAACTCGACCCGCCGATGGGGCTCCTCGCCATTTCCGGCATCGATGGCCACCGTCATCGGGCCGAGGCGATCGGGGAGTTGTTCCCCGCCGTCGACCTCGGCCTCGAGTTGGTCGACGATCGCCAGTTTCGCGAGGCCGGCGTGGAGATCGTAGAACACCTCGGAATATTTCCCGAGCTTTGACACCGCCGAGAGGACGAGCGTGACGATCAGTTCCCCGGCCACGAGCTGGCCGAGGTTGAGCTGCCGTTGGATCACCAGCCAGCCGCCCAGACCGAGGAGAGCGGTGCTCGCCAGGGCTTCGATCGCGAGGGCGAAGACGACCTGCCGCCAGACCACCGAGTAGTGGCGCCGTCGCGCCGTCAAATAGGCCTCGATCCGCTCCTCGGCCCGATCTTCCGAGAATGTCAGGCCGCTCTGGCTGCGGAGCGAGCGGGGGCAGCGAGCCAAATCCTCGAGCCAGGCGGCAAACTCGTACTTCGCCGCGCTCTCGGCGATGCTCGTGCGAATGCCGCCGGTGCCGAGCACGAGGAGCAGGAACGCCAGCAGGAACACCATGACGACGGCAAACACGAGCAGGTAGGGATGGTAGAACGCCAACACGGCGAGCCCGACGATCGTCGTCGTGGCGATCTGGACACCGTCGACAAGCAACGTCGCCACGCATTTCTGTACCGAGGCCACCTCGAGGAAGCGATTGACGATGTCGGTCGGGTTGTTGCGCGCCAGCGTGTCGGCGTCGCAGCGGAGGAAGGCCGTTACAAAGGCCCTCGCGGTGCGAACGAAGACCCGGCGCTGGACATACTCCCCCACGGCCGATTGCATCGCCCGGAGGCTGGCTGCAAACGCCAGGAATCCGAGGGTCACCAGAGCGAGAACGATCACCGGCCAGAGCAGCACCCCGAAGGCCACGGTGTTGACGAGGGCTTCGATCGCAGCCGGCGTGACCACCGACAACAGCCCCACGCCGAGGGCGAAGGCGAGGATCGTGGCCACGTCCCGACGCTCGATGGCCAGGAGTTTGTTGAGCTGCCGCCAGGTGTCGGCGGGCGTGTGGGGACCGTGATTGTGTGGCTGCGACATGGCGGCATTCACGGGGGACGGAAACCAGCAGCCGACGGGCCGCGGTCTCTCGACCACGCCGAGGGCCTAGGTTTACATCGTCATTTGTAGGCCCCCTGTATTCATCGAGCAAGTCGATGAATACTATTTGGAGGATCCAAAAAACCGATTCAGGGGCCCGTTATGCGCTGGTTGAACTACCACCACCTGCTCTATTTTTGGACCGTTGCTCGTGAGGGGAGCGTCACCAAGGCCTGCCGGAGTCTCCATCTCACCCAGCCGACCATCAGTGCCCAGCTTAAGGCGCTGGAAAAATCGGTGAAGACACCCCTGTTTGAGCGCCGCGGGAGGACGATGACCCTCACCGAAGCGGGAAAGACCGTCTACCGGTATGCCGACGAGATCTTTTCGCTCGGTCGGGAGCTCGAGGATGTCGTCCGCGGCCGACCGGCCGGCGGGGTGCTCCGCCTCGTCGTGGGCGTTGCTGACACCCTTCCCAAGCTCGTCGTCCATCGTCTGCTCCGCCCTGCCTTTCATCTCGAGGGGGACGTGCGGGTGACTTGCATCGACGGTGCCCCCGACCGGCTGATGGCGCAGCTGGCCCTCCACGAACTCGACGTCGTGCTGAGCGACAGCCCGGCCAACCCTCAGATCGGGCTGCGTGCCTACAACCACCTCCTCGGGGAGAGTGGCGTCTCGTTGTTCGGGACCGCCAGCCTCCTCAAGCTCTACCGCAAGGATTTTCCAGCGTCGCTCAACGGAGCTCCGTTCCTGATGCCGCTGGGCGACAGCGTGCTCGGTCGATCGCTCGAGCAATGGTTCGACGACAACGGCATCCGGCCGACGATCCGCGGCGAGTTTGCCGACAGTGCGCTGCTCAAGGTTTTCGGGGCGGAGGGAGAGGGGGTGTTTGCCGCGCCGTCCGTCGTCGAGGAGGATGTGCAACGGGCCTACCGGGTCGGGGTCATCGGCCGCGCCGAGAAGCTCCGCGAACGCTTTTACGCGATCTCGGTCGAGAAGCGGATGCAGCATCCAGCCGTGGTGGCGATCTCGAAATCGGCGCGTCAGTTGATGCAGCCATCCTGATCGCCGTGCTACGGCTGAGAGAGTCGCAGGAGCGAGAGGGAGTCGGCATTAAAGGAGACGCTTCCTGCGTTGGCCCGTAGTTCTGCGACGAGCTCCACGGTCGCCGCGGCCTCGAGCGCGAACTCATAACCCTGCGGCGTCCATTCTCCACCGCGATTGACAGCTTGGCTCCGCTGGCCGCCGGAGATCCGCAAGCCCGCCCCGCTGCCGGGCTCGTCCTCCGTGGCCTCGATCCCCTCTCCGAAGGCCAGCCCCTCGAAGCGATAGCGGCCCGCCGGCAGCGGCACCGTCACGCGCCACGACGCGATCACGGGGGGAGCACCAGTGACGGCGATCCGAAACACCCTCCGGCCATCGTCCGCCGCCGTCTCTTCGAGGTCTGCCTCGCCGCTGTCGACCCTGGGGGTCCATCCGGCAAGCCCGGCGCGGCGGGCGCCGTCGAACTGGATCGGCTCCGGCTCGGGGGCCTCGGCCTGCTCACGGAGAGAGGCATCGCGGGCAACGATCCGGTCGCGGAGCGCCCCCAGGGCCCCTTCCCAGGCCTCGAGCGCTTCCCTTCCCGTCGCCGCAACGGCGGGACGGAGGCGCTCGGCGACGGAATCGAGCTGCGGCAGGATCGCTGCCTCGGCGGCGAACAGCGGCAGGAGCTCCCGGAGGCGATCGCGGAACGTTCCCCGCCACTCCGGCACCCCCATCACGGCGGCGGCGACGATCGTCGGGGGCATCTCGAGGATCGCAGCGCCTGGATCGCCGAAGATCTGATCCATGCCATGGGGGAGGAAGCGGATCCGGCCGCCGCGGGCCGGATCGACGTAGACGCGGTAGTTGTTGTGGGCAGTCGTGTAGCCGTCCCAGTGGCCAGTCATCAGCTCGAGGGCCATGAACGAGAGGAAGTCGGGGATGTCGAGCCGCTCGCTGATCGCGGCCTGCCGTTGAGCCGGATCCGCCATTCGGCAGGCCTCGACGAGTGCCTTGAGATCGGCGCCGGGCACGCCCTGCTTCCCTGCGTCGCGCTCGACGAGTTCGTCGAGATCGACCGCCGTGCCGCCGTCGTAGAGATTGCCGCTCGAGTCTTCAAAGTGGCGGTCGAGGAAGTCCCGGTCGATCGCCTCCTTGAAGACGTAGAGTCCGAGGTCGCGATCATCGAGGAGCACGTGGGCGTGCGTGACGCGCGCGGCGGGGATGCCCGCCGCGAGAAAGAGCTGTGCTCCGAGCCATTCGGCCAGCAGGGTCGGATCCTGAGCGGCATTGTTGAGGTGAAACTTGTCGAGCCCTTGAAAGCGTGCGCCAGGGTGGAAGCGGTCTGTGTTGACGGTGAAGCCGGGCTTCTCGTCGAGCCCTTGGAAGCTCCCTGCCGAGCCCTTGAGCTTGATGGCGACATCCTCGAGAACGGTGTCGGCATCGATGGTGAGCGTGCAGGGCACGTAGCTCCGCGGATCGTCGCGGAGCCGGTCGGCGGCGCCGTCGGCGAGGCGGATTTCGATGCGGGGAACGTGGCCGCCAACGAAGAACGCATCGGCGTCGGTGCCACGCGCCACGGATGCCGAGGCGGCCAGTGCGAGCCACGCCGCGGCGGCGGGAACGAGGTGTCGGAGCAGCGGGAGGTTGAAAGACATGGCGGATCTCCGCGGCGGTGGGGCGGGTGGGGCCGCTGGGAAAGGTTTGGCGAATGGGCCCCGGTAGGATAATCGCGGCTCGCAGGAGGCGGATGGGGAAGGATCGGAGGCAGTGATGGATGGTTGTGGAAAGCCCTCCCGTCCCGGGAGGCGTCGGACGGGGCGGCGCGGCTCGATCGCCGGGCGGCTGCTCGCGGTTGCGGCGGTCGTTATCGCCGCCGTCATCCTCCTCCTTCCCGTCTCGCGCGGAGCGAGGGGAGCGGCGCGAAGGGCACAGTGCGCTCAAAATCTCAACTCGATCGGCAGGGCGATCGACGCTTATTCCCGCGAGTATGGAGCCCTCCCGCCGCCGTTCTCCGTCGATGCCGAGGGGCATCCGCTCCACAGCTGGCGAGTCCTCCTCCTTCCTTACCTTGACGAAAGGGCAGCAGGGGGGATCGATCTGGAGAAACCTTGGGACGATCCGGCCAACGCCGCGGCGGCGGTGGCGACGGTCGAGCCCTACGGCTGCCCGGCGCTGCAGGCTCCCGCAGGCAAGACGACGTACCATCTCGTCGTCTCCCCGGAAGGGCTCGTCCGCCCCGATCGATCGGCGACGCGCGAAGAAGCCGCGAGCGCCGCTCGGAACACGATTCTCGTGATCGAGTCGCCAGAGGGGAGGGCGATGCCGTGGATGGGCGGAGGTGACGACGGGGTCGAGGTGCTGATGGGGAGCGATGAGGGGTGCCATGCCGGTGGTGTGATGGCCCTGTTTGCCGATGGCTCGGTCCACTTCCTTCACATCGACAGCCTGCCGCTCGACGTGCGGCGGTCGTTGATCACGCCGGAGGCCGACACGCCTCCGGGCTCGTTCGATCTGCCGTGATCGTTTTGCGGTGCGCGGCGCGATGCCAGGCCTCGACGGCGACCAGCGGCAGGAGCCAACTGGCCCAAGCGTTCGCCGCATAGCTCCAGGGAGCGTCGGGGAGCAACAGCGACGTTGCCCCCCCAATGACTCGCAGGACCACCGCCGAGACGAGCAGGGCGAGAAGGCGCATCATCGATCGCTCGTGCTCGGCGAACTGGCGGCGTCGGGCAGCGAACAAGCCGAGAGCGGCGGTGACGCCGGTGAGGAACGCAAGCGTCGCGAATCCGAGGCCGGCCACGGCCCGCTCCGGCGCCGGGAGGGAGGGAAGGGGGTGCCGGGCCATCACCAGACCGCTCGGCGCCACGACGAGCAGCGCGAGGGCCACGACCAACCGCCCGAGCCGGGCGTGCCAGTGCGGCGCCCGTTGGCGCAGGGCGGGGACTGCCAGCAGCAGGCCGAGGAGGAGCGTCGGCGGTGCGGCGAGGATATGGGCCACGAAGGCCACCCGATAGCCACCGACGTCAAACGTATTCTCCCGGCCGGCGAGGAAGTCGGTACGGAAGTCGGGGGTCGGGAGATAGCCGGGGTACTCCGCCACGATGCCGGCGACAACCCGAAGAACGACGGCCGCGCCGAGGATCGTGAGCAGTCGCCTCATGCCTGCGGCGTCTCTGACAGGGGAACGCGAGTGTTCATCGGTGGAATCCGAAAACGACGGGACGAAAAAGTGTAGGCCCGCCATCCTACGGCCCGCGTCGATCGGTTTGCCCTCATCGGCAGGGGGCGGCTATCGTGCCGGCCCGCCGTCATTCCCCGTCGGTCATTTTCAGCCGTATGGTGCGGCCGACGAGGTGGTGGCTCGGCGCTTCGACCGTCATGCCCCAACTCGGGCTGTAGCCGTAGAGGAGCGTGGCGTCGATGGTGTCGGCGGTGGCGCTGTTGACGACGAGGGACGGGTGCATCGTGCACTCCCGTCCGGTGCAGGGCACGCCGATCCCCTTCACGATCCTCGTCGGCTCGCTCCAAGCGATCCCTTCGCGCGAACAGGCCACCCAGATCCCCCCTTGGACATCCGATTCGGGCGCAGTGTCGCCATGAATGACGCCGGTAAACACCATCACGTAGCGGCGGCATTCGGGTACCCACACGACGCTCGCATCCATCGCCGCCCCCTTCCGCTCCCGGAAGGAGATAACGGGCGTGCCGCGGCCGCCGATTCCCGGTTCGCTGAAGTCAGTGTCTCGCCACTTCCACCAGCTCCCCGCTTCGCCCCCCGAGGCCGCCGCTGCCCGCGCCATCCCGATCTCGGAGCCGCGTCCCGGAGCGGGGGAGTAGACGGTGAACCAGGCGAGGAGATATTTCCCCCCCGGGGTCACCGTGACCGAGGCGGTGCCGATCCCCTGCGGATGTTTGGAGGACGCATCCTTGGCGTCGGGGCCAGTGATCACCGGCCCCTGCTTCGTGAACACCTTCCCGTCGGCGGGGCAGGTCGCCAGGCAAACGCTGGCGAGAAAATTATTGACGCCGTTGAGTCCGAGCTTCTCGTAGCCCTCCCAGTCCTCGGCATGGTAGAAGGCGCGGATCGTGCCATCGTTCGGATCGGTGATCGCGGCGCTGACGCCGGCGTAGCCATTGTCGGGGCCGCCGGGGGACGGGGCGATCACCTCGGCGACCGGTTTGGCGGTGGCAAGGGAGCTTCCCTGCATGAGCCTGGTCGACACGCCGGCGACGAGGAGGAACGACAGCGGCTTGCGGGAGAGGAACGTGATCCCCTCGTCTGGGAAGCCGACAAGCCCGTGCTGCCCCGACGGAATGATCACCTTCTGCGGGCCGGTCCGTTCGATCGTGATCCCGATTCCCTCCGCCATCCGCGGTGCGGCGGGGGCTTCAGGCTGGGCCCGCAGGGGAGGGGCGACGATCGCCATCAGGAGGAGCATCAGGACGATCGATCGGCAGCACATTGAATACGCTCCGTCATGGATTTGAAGCAGCTTCCGCGGGATTTTCCCCGTTGCGGGCAGGGGCCGCGTCGCGCCGGCGCTCACGGCTCCTGATCGGCGGAGATCTGGCTCGGCCCGCTCCCCACCGTCTTTTCGTACTTCCCGTCGCCGCTCTTCACGTATTTCGTGAACCCGAGCCGGTCGAGGTTTCGGTCGGAGAGGAGCTTCGGGTTGCCGATGTCGGTGCTCTTGCCACCGATCGCGAAGCCGGTGATCACGCGGCGAACCGGCTCCCCCGTCTCCGGGTGCTGCTGGAGCGCCGGCTCCGACATCGACTGGAGCAGTTCGAATCGGTCGCCGCCGGTGCCGTCCGGCTTGACGACTTCGTAGACGTAGGTGGGCATGGTGGAAGGAAAGGCTCGCAGGGCGGGAAAGTCTCCAACTGCCAAAGTCTATCTCCCCGTTCGACCGGCGTGGGCCCTGTGGGGGGCGGAGTCTGGCAGAGGACGGGCAGTCCGATCGCTATCATGGCGGCGGGGTCGGACGGTTCCTTTCCTTGTCGCTGCCATGCACGCTTTTCCCTTCCCGCCGCTGCCTCGTCACGCCCTCCTGGGCAGCGTGATCTGGGGGGCCGTGCTCATCGGCGTGCTTGCGTCGATCGGCTTTCCGGGTGCCTGGGCAGCCGAGCCCCCCGAGCGGGTCATCGACGGTCTCCAGACGCTCTACACGTTCGAGGCGCTTGTGAACGGGGTAATCCCCGACCGGTCCGGTGTTGGCGAGGGGATCGATCTGCGGGTCGACAAGCCGCAGGGGGTGCGCTTTCAGGCCGGCCGGATGGGGCTCGATCTCCCGGTCGTGATCGCCTCCGACGGCCCGGCGACGCGCCTCACGCAGGCCCTCCGTCAGGCGCAGCAATTCTCGCTCGAGGTCTGGATCACGCCTGCCGACGCAGAGCAGACAGGCCCGGCCCGGATCGTCAGCCTCTCGCTCGACAGGAGCAAGCGCAGCCTGTCGCTCGTCCAGGAGAAGGGGCGCTACGAACTCCGCCTGCGGACGAGCACCACCAGCGACAACGGCACCCCCGCCACGCCCACCCCGGACGGCACCGCCATTCAGCGGCAGACGCACCTCGTCGCCACGCGCACCCCCGATGGCGTCGTTCGCCTCTTCCTCGACGGCGAGGAAGTGGCCACCAACACCGTGGCCGGCGACATGAACCGCTGGCCCGACGACTGCCGGCTCGTCGTCGGGAACGAAGTCAGCGGCGACCGCCCCTGGCGCGGCGAGATCGCGCTGGTTGCGCTCTATGCGCGGGCCCTCAGCGCCGACGAGATCGCGCAAAACTTCGCCGCCGGTCCGCCGCAAATCGAGGAGGCGGCGTCGCTGCTGCCAGATCATTCGGAGAACATCGACGCCGTCGGCACGCTCATGCCCCTCGTCCCGGTTCGCTGCTTCAGCACACGGGGCTGAGCACGGGACGCTTGTGGGCTCGGGTTCGGGGCTGACCGTCGCGCGTGAGAAGTGGAATCCAAACAGGAGAACAGCCATGGCTTGCCGTTGTGCGAGTGTCGGTGGGATGAAGGGAATCGTACTGTCGTTGATCGTGTCGGCTCTGGCCTGGATGTCGTTGGCTCTTCCTGCTTTGTCGGCTGCCGAGGCGCCGCTGCGGGCCGGCGTCGCCACTGCCGACATCACACCCGCCGGCCCCTATCCGATGAGCGGCTACTACTTCGAGCGGCTCTCCACCGGCACGAAGGATCCGCTCCATGCCAAGGCGCTGGTGCTCCGCCAAGGGGACAGCTCGGCGGCAATCATCTGCTGCGACCTGATCGTGATCGCCTCCGATCTCACCGACGTCGTCCGCGAGGCTGTCGAGCGGGAAACGGGGATCCCCGGCGCGAATGTCTGTCTTGCCGCCACCCACACCCACACTGGCCCCGACTACACCAAAGAACTGTTTCAGTTCGTCACGGGGCGAAAGCCGACCGGCGCTGCCGCCGAACGCGTGCCCTATGTGCCGAGGCTCATTGACGGGCTCGTGGCGGCAGTGAAGCAGGCCGATAGGGCGGCGACCGAGGTGACGGCGACAGCCGGGAACGTCCTCCAGGAGACACCGGTCTCGTTCAACCGCCGGTTTCTCATGAAGAATGGCTCGGTGCGCACCTGGGCCAAGATCGACACCCCGGGGGCGATCCGCCCTGCCGGGCCGATCGATGCGGAGATCGGTGTCGTCCGCTTCGATGATGCCGGCGGGAAGCCGCGCGGGCTCCTCTCCTCCTTCGCCCTCCACCTCGACACCGTCGGCGGCACCGAATACAGCGCCGATTTCCCGTTTTTCATCGAGCGCGAGATTCGTGATGCCCTCGGCGGGAGCGTCGTCTCGCTGTTCGGCAATGGCTGCTGCGGCAACATCAACCATGTCGATCCGACGAAGGCCGAAGCGAACAAGACAGACTTCATCGGCTCCTCGATCGGCCGTTCGATCGTGGCCGGCCTGCCGGCGCTCGTGCCGGTCGAAGCGCCCCGCCTCCAGGTGCGCACGGCCACCGTCGATGTGCCGATCCTCGATGCCACCCCGGAGCAGGTCGCGGCCGCCAAGAAACTCCTCGGGGAGATCAAGGCGGGGGCGAAGCCCGATTTTCTTGCCCATGTCGATGCCTACCGCCGGCTGATCATCGACAACCTCCGCCACGAGATCGATCAGGAGGAGGCGCTCGAGTGGCTCGGCTGGGGGCTCTCGAAGAAACTCGCCGGCTCCGGCAACACGATGCCGCTCGGTGTGCAGGTGATCACGCTCGGCCGCGACGTGGCGGTGGTGGCGTTTCCCGGAGAGTCGTTCGTGGAGCATGGTCTGGCGATCAAGAATGCCAGCCCCTTCCGCACGACGCTCGTCGTCGAACTCGCCAACCACGGCGAGACGATCTACGTCCCGACGCGCGCCGCGGCAGTCGGCGGCGGCTACGAGACGACCAACACGACCGTCGCCCCCGGCGCCGGCGAGCTCATGGTGGAAGCGTGCGTCCGGCTCCTCCAAGAGGCGGCCGCGGCGATCCCTTGAGGGCCTAAAAGCCGCCGCCAGAGCGCGATCGGCGTGGCGACGGGGCAAGCTGGGAAAGTAACGGACGACGCGGGGACGGGGCTGAAAGTTGACAGCTTTGACGGCAGCTTTCCATACCTGCACTCCTGCTGGTGATGGTTTGGCCTTCGATTCCCCTCGAGGAGGTTCCCATGCGTGCAACGCGCAATCCCTGGTTCCCGCGGTCGCTTGTCGTCTTGTCACTCGGTGCTGCCGTCGGGCTCGGAGCCGCGGGCCCTGTTGCCCGAGCGAAGGATCCCTCGATCGCGACCGACTCAGGGGCGAGCCTTTCAACGACCGAAGCCGCGGTCGTGGCCCGCACCAACGACGCCCGGGCCAAGCGCGGGCTCGGCCCTCTCTCCGCCGATGCCTCGCTCATGAACGGCGCCCGCCGGCAGGCCTCGTGGATGGCCCGCAACCGCAACCTCTCCCATGGTCAGGGGGTGACGGAGAACATCGCCATGGGACAGTCGTCGGCCTCGGAGGCCGTGGCCGACTGGATGCGTTCCGACGGCCACCGAGCGAACATCCTCGGCTCCCACAGCCAGATCGGCGTGGCGATGGCCCGCGCAGCCGACGGGACGGTCTACTGGTGCCAGCAGTTCCGTTGAGCGGCAGCCCGATCCTTGTCCTACCCTTTTTCGAGGGGTAGATTGCCCTCTGTTGGGGTCTTGTGTGCTGCTTGGCCCGCGATCGGTTGCCTTGCCGGGGGAGTAGATGCCGTGATCAGGATGCCACGACTTTTTGCCGCACGTGGTGGATTCGGGCCGATGATCCAGTGGTTCATCCGGATCGTGATCTACGATATCTGCGTCTCCACGATCGCCGAGGTGCTCGGCGTCAGTCGGCTCGTGGCGCTGTTCATTTTTCTCGGCATCCTCCTCGCTCTCGGCGGGGTGGGCTATGTCCTGCGCAACAAGATGAGCAGCCAGGCCGACGACCTCTGACCGACCGCACGGACGGCCTGCCCATGAATCATGCGGTGCTTCACGGCCCGGCCTTCTCCGCGCTCCGGCTCGAACTCGATGAAGGGAGTTGCGTCCTCGCACAGCCGGGGTCGCTGCTGGCCATGACCCCCGGTTTTGATGTCGATGTCCGTGCCGGCCTCCACATGGCCGGGGGGGGCAGCGGTGTCGGGGCATTCACCGGGGGCGTCCGGAGCCTGTTCGGGGGAGAGAGTTTCTTCACGGTGGTCTATTCCGCGAAGCGCCCCGGTCAGCATCTGGTTCTCGCCCCCGACCACATGGGGGAGATCTTGGCCGTCGATGTGGCGGGCGACGACGGCATGATGGTGGCGCGGGGAGCGTTTCTCGCGTGCACCCCGGGGCTGGGGTTCGTCCTCCACAACGCCGGTCTCCAGGGAATGCTCGCGACGCGTGGGCTGTTCTTCCTCCGGACGGAAGGGAGTGGCCGGCTGTTCATCAATGGTTACGGCGGCATCGTCGAGGAGGTCCTCGGCGAGGGGGAACGCTTTGTCGTCGACAACCGGCATGTCGTCGCCTTCTCGGTCGGCATGGCCTTTGAGTCGGTGGTGCTGGCCGCATCACTCAAGGACTCGCTCTTGTCTGGAGAGGGATTTGTCGTCCGCT
>CAJAYZ010000678.1 GCA_903949225.1 uncultured Planctomycetaceae bacterium | reverse complement strand
TGGCGCTCCCCCTGGTATGGCTGGTATGGCTGGTATGGCTCGATACCTTCGATCCCCCCGGGCAGATCGATGTCGTCGCTCAGCCGGCCTTCTCGAGGACGACAACCGTCCCCTTGTGGACGTCGAGGTAGTAGAGGTGGCTGCCGTCGGTCGACATCCCGATCGAGGAGTTCTTGCAGCCGGCCTGAACGTCGGCCACGCCGACCACCTCCTTGAACTCCCCGTCGAGCGAATACCGCTTCACGAGGCCGTTGCTCTCGGAGGTGAGGAGGCATCCGTCGCCGTCGAGGCAGGTGTTCATCGGGTTGCAGCAGCCGCCAAAGCCCTTCGTGATGTCGGCCATGCTCGTCTCGCCGAACGTGCGGATCTCCTCGCCGTCGAAGTCGACGAGGCGGACGTGATGACGGGAGTTTTCGGCGATCGCGAGCCCCCCTTCCACCACCTGGACGTCCATCTGGCCGCAGCAGCCGGCGAGCCCCTCGACGATCCGCACCGGATCGGCAAGGTCGCTGGTGCAGCGCCAGATGGCGAAGCCGTGGCCGACATCCTGATTCGTGACGAGGAACACATGCTCGGCCGTGACCGCGACGCGGTGGATCTGCCGCACCCGCTCGATCGCCTCGTCGACGACCTGCTCTTCGGTCATGTTCTGCCGCGATTCGACATGCGCCTTCATGCTGTCGCACGACTGCTTGTAGAGCTTGACCATCTCCTCAGGCTGATAGCCGGGATCCCCCTCCTTCTTCCCCTCGAGCTCCGCGACCATCTCTTCCTGCATCTTCATGCTCTGCTTGTAGCTCTCGATCTCGGCGGCATGGCGCGTCTTCACCTCTTCGACAAACTCTTCGCGCCCTTCCGGCGAGAGGGTGAAGTGAGGCGCATCGGCAGCGGCGAGCTTTTCGCCGTCGGCGGCAAAGTGAGCGACGTTCGAGCCCCCCACCACCCACAGCGACCCATCGGGGCCGGGGTTCACGGCGCGCGGCGAGAAGTCGAGCGGCACCGAGCGCTCCTCGCGGCCATCCGCCGAGAGCCAGACGAGCCGATTGCCGACGGTGGCGGGATCATGGGTATCGACGACGGCACCATAAGCGTCGGCCTGGCCGGTGACGGCGGCGAGCCGCCCTTCCCCGAGCGAGCAGAAGCCGAGAATCTTTCCGTAGGCGGGATCGATCGTGATCGACCGGGCCTCACGGTAGGGCGCGGTGGTGCGGAACTCATCGAGCGATTCCCGCTCCTTCCGCTGCTGCTCCTCGTATTGCTTGAGCGCGTCGTTGGATCCACTGAGCGCCTCGATCACCGCCACGCCCACCGGCCGGGGAATCTCGGGCTTGCGTGACGCGAAGCCGAACCAGGCGAGGATCACCGCCACCACAAAGGCAATTGTCGATGCGCCGCTGTTCATGGGTCTGATTCCTTCGGTGCCGATCGATCCCCCGCCTCTGGTCCGTAGTCTACAGCCCCCCCTCCGGCCGGAGAATTGGTGATCGGTCCGGTTTCTCGGGGCGTTGCCCGCGTTCACCCGATCTCCCTCTCCTCGAGCCGCCACAGGACGCCCAGGCGGATCCCGAACCCGGCGACGAGGACCGCCCCGGCGGCGAGGAAAGCCATGAAGAGATCTGCCGGTTTCGACACCGAGAGGACATGGGAGAGGGCGACCGCGGCGCCGATCCCCGCCGCCACGAGGAGCACGACCATGAGCGTGCCCACCACCAGCGGCCAGCGAGTGACGGCGAGGAGGAGGATCATGGCGTGGGTCAAAGCAAAAGTGCCGACCAGCAGGATCGCCGCCACG
>CAJAYZ010000677.1 GCA_903949225.1 uncultured Planctomycetaceae bacterium | reverse complement strand
CGCGCGGTCTTGCGGTCGGCGCGGTTGCCGTAGTCGCGCTGCACCTTGACGATCGCCTCGGCGATGCCGAGGACATCCTCCGGCGGCACGAAGCCCAGTCGCTTGGCCAGGGCCGGGAAGGTCTTGGCGGCGCTTGGCGTCACGCCCATCCCGCCACCGGCGACGACGTTGTAGCCGAGGATCTTTCCATGTTCATGGACGACGATGAAGCCGAGGTCGTTGGCGTAGACGTCGGTGCAGTTGTCCTCGGGGAGAGCAAACGCGGTCTTGAACTTCCGCGGCAGGTAGGTGGGACCGTAAATCGGCTCGACAGGCTCGGGGCCACCGGCCACGCGCTCCTTCTCACCGGTCTCCGGATCAGTCAGCCAGATCTCGTAGTAGGCCCGCGTCCGCGGGGCGAGATGGATGGCGAGCTCGTCGAGCTTCGCCTGCATCTGGTCGCGGACGGCATTGCCGTGGATCGGCGCCGGGCAGCACATGATGTTGCGCTCGACGTCGCCGCAGGCGGCAAGCGTCGTCATCTGGTTGGTGTGGACCTTCTGCATGAACTCCTTCAGATCCCCCTTCACCACGCCATGGTGCTGAATCGACTGCCGGGTCGTCAGCCGGATCGTGCCGTTGCCAATCTCGTCCCCCATGTCCATCGCGGCGAGGAGCTGGGCGGCGGTGAGCTTCCCCCCCGGCACGCAGGTGCGGATCATGAAGCTGATCTCGCGAACGCTCTTGGCCCCCTCGCGGCTCTTCCGCTGCTCGCGGTCGTCCTGCTGGTAGGTGCCGAAGTTCTTGAGCAGCTGAACGCTCCCCTTCCCGAAGCCGGGGGCCCCGTCGACGAGCTCCTTGGCGATATCACCACGGAGGAAGTCGCTCGCTGTCTTGAAGCCCTCGACGGCAGTCAGCTTGGTTGTCTCGGCGGGCTTCTGTTCGTCGGCCATCGGGGATCTCGCTGGAGGTCGGTGCGACTCGGCGGGGAACGCAATGTGGGCCCATTCGGGCCCTCCAGTGTGCAAGAATAGCCCCTCGGGCGTGCGGCTGACACCCCGGTGTTGCCCCCCTCTTTTCCTCGCCGGAGCCAGGCGTCCATGGGCTATTTCGCCTTCTTCCTTGTGGTCACGGCCGCCTGCCTCCTCTGGTCGGCTGCCTGCACGGCCGCCGCCGCCCGCAGCGACCGGCGCCGTGCGCTGTGGCTCTTCCTCGGCCTTGCCCTCCCCGTCCTCGCCCTCCTCCCCTGGCTCTTGGCCAGCGGGTACCTCGCCTTCGACGCCCGGATGCGGCCGAACTGGTTCGGTGCCGTGCTCACCGTCGTTCTCTCGGCGCTGATCGGTGGGATCTGGATCAGCCGCGCTGGCATGACGGCGGTCGCTTCCTCGTCGGTGGCGGTCGCTTCGCGCTGGCCGGTGATTGGGCTGTTCGCTTTCGCGATCCTCGCCAAGGCGGTGTCGTTCGGCACGCTCCTGATCCTCGACAACGCCGTCGCCGCCGAGGCCCGGGCGATGCGCGTCGAGGCAGCGGAGATGATGCAGGCGGCGCTGCCGCCGGCGCCGGTCGACGCCGAGAACGCCGCCCGCCTCCACCTGCAGGCCGGCGCCGCGATCGCCGCCGCTCCCGACCTCACGGCGGCCGACGGCCCGCTCGCCGATCCGCAGTTCGACATCGCGAGCCCCGCCGTCGGCGAGCTTCTCACCCGCCATGCGGCCCTCGTCGACACCATCCGCCGCGCCGCCGACATGCCGGGCTGCCGCTTCGCGCGCGACTGGGCGCGCCCGAGCATCGAGATGCTGCTTCCGGAGATGCAGGCGATGCGCACCGAGGCCAGGATCCTCGCCCTCGCGGCGCGGCGAGGGTCCTTCGAGGGCCGGCATGCCGAGGCGGTCGCCGACGCCGTCCGCCTCGGGAGCCTCGGCCGACAGGCGGGATCCGAACCGATTCTCGTCTCCTCTCTCGTGGGCCTGGCGATCGACGGCGAGGCCCTGTCGGTCGTGGCCGACATCCTCCCCCGGCTCGGCCCCGGCGACGCCGCACTCCTCGACGCCCCGGGCCTCCGCGATCTCGTCAGCGCGGTGCCCTCGATCGTCCGGGCCGTCAACGGCGAAGAGGCTTTCGGGCTGGCGATGTTTGCCGACTTCGCCGACGGTCGCGAGGACATCCACGCGTTCGGGCGGTTGTCGAGCGACGCCACGCCAACGTTCGACGAAGGCCATCCGCTCGCGTTCCTCGCCGACCCGCTGATGGCAATCTATCGCGTCTTCTTCCTCCCGGCCGATCTCGCCGGCTACCGCGATCGCTTCCGTAAGCTCCGGTCCACCGCGGCACGATCGGTTGATCAGCGACAGGGCTGGCCCGAGATGAAGCGCGACATCGACGCGATCGACACCGACCCGCGCCGGGGCCCGGATGGAGCGCTCGCCCGCCTCATCGTGCCCGCCACCGAGGCCGTCTTCCGCGCGCAGAGCCATGCCGTGGCGCGGCACCGGGCGGCGGAGGTGCTCCTGGCCGCCACCCGGGAGCGTCTCGCCGCCGGGACACTCCCCGCGGCGATCGACTCGCTCGTGCCGGCCCGCCTGCCCTCGTTGCCTCGCGATCCTTTCACAAGCGACTCGCCGATGCGAGCGGCCTTTGAGGCGGGGGAGTTATCCGTGTGGTCGGTCGGCCCGAACGGCACCGACGACGGCGGGCCGGTCGCGGCCGGCAACGCCCCTCCCGAGCGTGGCGACGACATCGGCCTGCGGATGCGCTCCGCCGGCCCGTGAGCGGAAGCCGGCGATCCCGCCGGCTTCGAATCGAACTACGGAAGAGCCCCTCCGACGCTCGGCCCGTCACCCCGGCACTCGGCGGAAGACATCGCTTGGAAAAAAGGGTGACAAAAACCGGGTCGGCGCGGCTCCTTGGGAGTGGAGTAGGGGAATCGCAGCGACGAGCCGGCGGCGGGAGCGAACCGGTGGATGACAGCAACACACCCGAGCGGGAGATCGCCCGCCTCGCTGCCGGCGACATGGCCGCCTTTGCCCGGCTCTACGACCGGCTCGGAGAGCGGCTGTTTGCCGCTGCCCGGCGGGTGACCGGCTCGGTCGAGGGAGCGGAGGAGGCGGTGCAAGAGGTGTTCGTGGCGCTCGTTCGAGGGCGGGAGAAGCTCGCCACGGTCAGCGACCTCGACGGATACGTCTTCACCACCCTCCGCCATTCGATCGGCCGGAGATGGCGGAGCCTGGCGAGCGAGCGCCGATCGCTCGACGGCCTTCGCCGTTCGATCGAGGAGATCCACGGGACGGAGGGCAGGGTGACATCGGCACCGAGACTTCCCGACGACGAACTGGCCGCGGCGGTGGCGGCCCTGCCGGATGCCCAGCGTGAAGTGGTCGCCCTGCGAATCGATGGCGGGCTGTCGTTCGAGGAGATCGCGGCGGCCATCGACACCAACCCCAACACCGCCGCCAGCCGGTATCGCTCGGCGCTCGAAAAGCTCCGCCTCACGCTCGGTGCAGCGGCAAACCTCCCCCGACATCCGGTACGACCATGAATCGCTACGACGACCCTCGCGACGACATCGAGCAGCGAATCGCCAACGACCGTGTTCCGCTCCCGACGAGCCTCCGGCCCCGCGTCCTCGCGGCCGTCGGGGAGGCGCTCGTGAATGGACCGCCGCCGTTGCGACCATCTCAGCCGTGGCGCGAGGAGACGGTCGTCTTGGCGACGTCGATCCTTCTTGCTGCCTTCGCTATTCTCATCGTCGTTCCATCGCTCGTGGCGATTCCGCATTCCGCGACGACGATCGCATCGCCCCTTGAGGCCCAAGCCCGGCGTCTGGGCGTCGAACTCCCCCCTCCTCCGTCGCGGCCAACGGCATTCGAGGACCGCGTCGTCACGATCCCGTCGCGGCCCGCTCCGCCGAGCCTTACCCCCGCCGACGCCCACCGCTTTCTCTCAGCCCCCTTCTGATCGATCGCCCCGCACATCATTTCAAGGCCTCACTTCCCATGGGCTACCTCGCCTTCTTCCTCCTCCTTTCCGCCGCCTGTCTCCTTTGGTCGGCCGCCTGCACGGCCGCCGCGGCCCGCAGCGATCGCCCCCGGCTCCGGTCGCTCCTGCTGGTTGTCGGCCTCGCCCTGCCCGTCCTCGCGCTCCTTCCCTGGCTGTGGGCAAGCGGATGGCTCGCGTTCGACGCCAGGATACGCCCCAACTGGTTCGGTCCCGTCCTCACCGTCGTCCTCTCGACGCTCGTCGGGGGGCTGTTGATCGCCATCGGCGGCCTCGGAAAGCCCGCCGGCACCACGACGGCCCGGGCCGCGCAGTGGCCCGTGATCGGCCTGTTCGCGCTGGCAATCCTCGCCAAGGCGGTGTCGTTCGGCACGCTCCTGATCCTCGACAACGCCGTCGCCGCCGAGGCCCGGGCGATGCGCGTCGAGGCGGCGGAGATGATGCAGGCGGCGCTGCCGCCGGCCGTCGCCGACGCCGAGAACGCTGCCATCCTCCACGCCCAAGCGGCCGCCGCGCTCGCCGCCGCCCCTGACCTGACCGCCGCCGACGGCCCCCTCGGACAAACCGATCCTGACGTCGCGAGCCCCGCTGTCGGCGCGCTTCTCGCCCGTCACGCGGGCCTCCTCGACACGATCCGCCGCGCCGCCGACATGCCGGCCTGCCGCTTCCCGCGCGATTGGACCAGGCCGAGCATCGACATGCTCCTGGCCGAGGTTCAAGGGTGCCGCACCGAGGGGCGGCTCCTCGCGCTCGCCGCGCGCCACGAGGCCGCCACGGGCAAGCCCGCCGCGGCCCTCGCCGACGCCGTCCGCCTCGGCCGCATCGGCCGGCAGGTGGGCTCCGAGCCGATCCTCATCTCGCATCTCGTGGGGATCGCGATCGATGCGACGGCGCTGTCCGTCGTTGCCGATATCCTCCCCACGCTCACCCCCGCCGATGCCCCGCTCCTCGATGACCCCGCTCTCCGAGATCTCGTCGCCTCGACCCCATCACTCGTCCGGGCCATCAATGGCGAGGAGGCCTTCGGCCTTTCGATCTTCGCGAACTTCGCTGATGGCCGGCAGGGCATTGACGACATGGGCCGGCTCGCGGGCGACCCGAACGTCGCCATCCTCCCGCAGGAAGAACCTTTTTCCCTCCTCATCGATCCGCTCTCGGCCGTGTGGCGGGCGTTCATCCTCCCGGCCGATATCGCCGGCTATCGGCGCCGCTTCGAGGCGTATCGGCAGCTCGTGACAGGGGGCGTCGATCAATCGCGGACTTGGCCGCAGACGCAGAAGCAGATCGACGGCATCGAGGCCGAGATCCGCGCCGGGCCGGACGGTTTCCTCTCCCGGCTCATCGCACCGGCCACCGACAGCGTACTCCGCTCGCAGTGCATGGCCGTGGCGCGCCATCGGGCCGCGGAAGTGCTCCTGGCGGCCACGCGCGAGCGTCTCGCCTCAGGCACGCACCCGGCGTCGATCGATGCCCTCGTACCTGCTCGACTCCCGTCGGTGCCCCGCGATCCGTTCACGACCGACGCGCCGCTCCATCTGAAGGCGACTTCGGAGGAGCTCCTCATCTGGTCGGTCGGCCCCGATGGCGACGACGACGGTGGGCCGCAAAGAGACAGCGAGGAGTGTGACACCGGCAACGACGACATCGGCCTGCGGATGACAGCTGCGGCAGTGGCCGCCCCTTGATCGCGTCACCTGAAGATCACTTCGCCTCCATGAGATAGGCGAGGAGATCGGCCATCCCGCGGGCATCGATCGTCTTCTCAAACCCCTCGGGCATGAGCGACCGCTTCGTGTTCGTGAATGTCTCGAGATCCTCTCGGGGGAGCGTAACGTCGACGCCGTCGGCGGTGCGGAGCGTGACGCTCCCTCCCGACTGCGCCGTGACGACGCCGGTGACGACGCGGCCGCTTGCATCGATCGCCGCGTGGGCATGATAGGCGGGGAGGACCTCGCGGTTGGGATCGAGAATGGCCAGCAGCATCGCCTCGGGGCCACGGGCCTGCACGGCCACAAGCGCCGGCCCCGTCTCGCGCCCCTCCCCTTCGACACGATGGCAGCCGACACACTGCTTCTTGAAGATCGCCCGCCCTGCCTCGACGCTTCCCCTTACAGGCAGGCTCGCCCGGTAGGCGACCACGAGTGATTCACGGTCAGCCGGCGGCGGGCTCCCGAGCACTTCTGCAGCTCGCTCCGCCACACTCCTCTCGGGGAAGGCCCACAGGGCCGCGGCCGTCTGTCGGTCGAGATCGCTCGCCGCGAAGCGCCCCATTTGAATCGCCTCGAGAAGCGCAAGCGCCCGCGCGGCATCGTGGGAGAGCGCTAAGGCCGCCGCTTGGCGGGCCTCGACGGAGAGCCTGGGCAGCGCCGCGACGAGCGTTCCCCCAACGCCCGGATCGCGGGAGCGATCGAGAACCTGGATCGCCGCCGTGACCAGTTCCGTCGGCTCCTCGGCGACGAGCAGTTTTTCAAGATCGGCCGGATTGGAAAGCCCGCGCACGGCCCGAATCCGCCTGGCCACGTCGGCCTTGCGATCAAGCGCGACCGCGCGGTTGTAGTCGCCGAGGCGACTGACGAGCGCCTGGGTCGTGGCGGCTGGCTCAATCTTTGCAACATCCGATCCGGTGGCAGCAAGCGCCGCAGCGAGTTCACCGAGAAGCACCGTGGCCGTCGGGCGCGTGTCGCTCGCCCCCGCGGCAGGCGCTCCAGCAAGCCTGTCGATGCCGGCGACGATCCGCGAAAGCTCCGCTGCGTCGTGCTTTCGCCCCACCTGCGCCACAAGCCCCGGCAGCGCCGCCGCGGGTCCCTTCGACGCCAGGCTCTGCGGGGAATCGAGCCACGCCACGACGATCTCCGCCGCGTCACCACGCAAGCCCGTGAACGCCGCGTAGCGGCACCAGGGATCGGCCCCGTCGCGCTCGAGGAGCGTGCGGAGGATCGCGAGGCGCGGCGCGGCCGGAAGGGCTCCGGCGACAAGCGCCAGGGGCAGGCGGACGGAGGCCTGCGGCTCGCTCGCGGCGAGCTCGGTCAGCGCCTTCACAAGCTCCGCCGGGGGCGGGGCATCGGCGGGCACGACGCGCTGGGCGAGCGCCGCGGCCGCGGCACGGACGATCGTCACTTGGCTGGCGAGCATGGGGAGAAGGTCGGCGGCCTCGAGCAGGCCGAGCGCGGAGAGGACGTGCGCCGCGTGCACCTGCGCGAGCGGCGATGCTCCCTCCCGGGCCGCCTCGTGGAGGAGCGGCACCGCATCGGGATCGTTCCGCTCGACGAGGAGCCGCCGGGCCGTGTCGCGGTGCCAGCCATTGGGACTCCTGAGAAGCTCGATGAGGGTCGCGACCGGGGCCTGCGAGAGTCGGGGGGCGGCTTTCCGGGTCGCTGCCGCGGCGCCATCGGTTGCCCCCTCCGGCACCGCAACCAGCCGCCACAGCCGGCCGGTGTCGCGGCCACTCG
>CAJAYZ010000676.1 GCA_903949225.1 uncultured Planctomycetaceae bacterium | reverse complement strand
TGATCGTGGCCCTCGCCACCATGCTCTTCCTCGGCCTTGGGGATTTCGGTGATCAGCGACTCGGTCGTGAGCAGGAGCGCGGCGACGCTGGCGGCGTTTTGCAGAGCCGTCCGCACCACCTTCGCCGGGTCGATCACCCCGGCCGCGACGAGGTCGCAGTACTCCTCCTTGTCGGCGTCGTAGCCGTCGTTCTTCCCCTTCATGTGGCGAACGCGGTTGACCACCACCGGGCCGTCGACGCCAGCGTTGGCCGCGATCGCCTCGAGCGGGTAGCGGAGGGAGTTCTTCACGATCGTCGCGCCGAGCTTCTCGTCCCCTTCGAGGTCGAGCTTCTCGATCGACTTCTCGCTGCGAAGGAGGGCCACGCCGCCGCCAGGAACGATCCCCTCGGCGAGGGCCGCCTGGGTAGCGCTCTTGGCGTCCTCGATGAGGGCTTTGCGCTCCTTCATCTCGGTCTCGGTGGCCGCCCCGACGTTGATCTGGGCAACACCGCCGGCGAGCTTCGCGAGCCGCTCTTGGAGCTTCTCGCGGTCGTAATCGCTGTCCGTGACCTCGATCTCAGCACGGATCTGGGCCGCCCGGCCGTCGATCGCCGACTTCGAGCCTGCCCCGCTGACGATCGTCGTGTTTTCGCTCTCGATGATCACCTTCTTCGCCCGGCCAAGATCAGTGAGCTTGACGGCGTCGAGGGCGATGCCGAGATCCTTGAAGATCGCCTGGCCACCGGTGAGCACGGCCAGATCGCCCATGATCGCCTTGCGGCGGTCACCGTAGCCGGGGGCCTTCACGGCGACCGACTGGACGATGCCACGGAGTTTGTTGACGACGAGCGTGGCCAGCGCCTCCCCTTCGACATCCTCGGCGATGATCACCAGCGGCTTGCCCGCCTTGCTGATCGCCTCGAGGAGCGGAACGAGATGCTTCGCCTGCGAAATCTTCTCCTCGAACAGGAGGATGTAGGGGTTTTCGAACTCGCAGACCTGCGAATCAGCATCGGTGACGAAGTGGGGGGAAAGGTAGCCGCGGTCGAACTGCATTCCCTCGACGACGTCGACGCTCGTCTCCGCCTGCTTCCCCTCCTCGACGGTGATCACGCCGTCCTTGCCAACCTTCAGGAAGGCCTCGGAGAGGACGCTGCCGATCGTCGGATCGTTGTTGCCGGCGATCGTGGCGATCTGCATCAGCTCCTTCTTGTTCTTCTCGTTGATCGGCGTCGCCATGGCGAGAATCGACTTCGAGACCGCCTCGACTGCCTTGTGAATGCCGCGGGAGAGGGCCATCGGATCGGCCCCGGCGGCAATCATCTTCAGCCCCTCGCGAAAGATCGCCTCGGCGAGGACGGTGGCCGTCGTCGTGCCGTCACCGGCGACGTCGTTGGTCTTGCTGGCAGCTTCCTTGACGAGCTGGGCACCGAGATTTTCGTACGGATCCTCGAGATCAATGTCCTCGGCGACGGTGACGCCGTCCTTGGTGACCTTGGGGGAGCCCCAACCCTTGTCGAGGACGGCATTCCGGCCGCGGGGACCGAGCGTGCTCTTCACGGCGCGGGCGAGCTTCGAGACGCCGGCGAGCAGCGGCTGGCGGGCTTCGTCGTCGAACACCATTTGCTTGGCCACGGGTCAGATCTCCTCTGGAAAGACTGGAAAACGTTCTGGGTGTACGGCTGGGGTCCGCCGGGGCACCCCGATTTGGCAGCAGCGCCAGCGGACACCCCTTGGGAAAGCAACCCGCGTGCCGTCACGCCATGCCTGGGAAAAAAACTGGTTGAAAAGGGCTCTTGCCCGCTATTTTTCATCCTCGGCTCCATCCCCTGCAGGGGCCTCGGCCCGCCACTGCTGCCGTTTTGGCAGCGGAGCTATGAATCAGTGGAAATGGGGGATCAGTGGGAATGGGGATCAGCGGGGGCGGGGAGGGCCTGGGCTCCAATCGATCCCCGGCTCGAGGCCGCGAATGAAGCCGGCGAGGAGTTCGGCGGCGTGATCGAGGTCGTCGAGCGACACCGTTTCCACGGCCGAGTGCATGTAGCGATTGGGGATGCTCACCAGCGCCGTCGCCACGCCAGCGCGGGTCGTTTGGAGGACATTGGCGTCGGTCGGGGTCGCCCGGCCGCTCGCCGACAGCTGGAACGGGATCGACTTGGAACGTGCCGTTTCGAGGAGCCGCTCGACGACGTGCGGGTTCATGTTCGGCCCCCGGAACACGACCGGCCCCTTACCGAGGCTGATCTCCCCCTCCGACTTCTTGTCGATCGTCGGGCAATCGGTGGCGTGGGTGACGTCGACGGCAATCGCGACCTGGGGATCGACGCCAAAAGCGCTTGTCTGGGCCCCACGGAGGCCAATTTCCTCCTGAACCGTCGAGGCGACATGGAGCGCACAGGCCAGGGGGCCCGCTTCGGCTGCGCGGCGGAAGGCCTCGAGCACCACCCACAGCCCCACCTTGTCGTCCATCGCCGGCGAGGCCAGAAGGTTGTTGCGGAGCGGCTGAACGCGCAATTCCACCGTCACGCAATCGCCGATTCGGATCACTCCGTCGAGATCGGCCTTGTCCCGCGCCCCGACGTCGATCCACAGATCCTTCATCTTCGGGACGACCTTCCGCTCCTCCTCGGTGAGGAGATGGATCGGCTTGCGGGCGATGACGCCGGGCACCGGCCCCGCCGCTCCCCATACGACCACGCGCGAGCCGATCAGCTGCATCGGATCCCAGCCGCCGATCGGCTGCACCGAGCAATAGCCATCGGCGTCGATGTATTGGATGATGAGGCCGATCTGGTCGCAGTGCCCGGCGAGGAACATCCGCAGCGGAGCCCCAGGATTCTTCACGCCGATCACGTTGCCGTGGGAGTCGGTCGAGACGGTGTCGGCGATCGGGCCCAGATACGAGCGCACGAGGTCCTGCACCGGCCACTCGTAGCCGGATGGGCTGGGGGTGCCGAGAAGACGAAAAAGGAAGTCGCGGGCGGAGTCTTTCACGTGCCGGGGGTCCTGCGGGCGATGAGGGGCGGGGCAGCGCTTGTCGGACAGGTGGGAGCGGTGGCGACGGGGCCGTCCCGCCGCCGAAACGTTGTACGGGATCGATGCGGGCCACGCGACCCGCTCCGTTCCCTCCCACGAGACCGTCCCCTCCAACGGCACGACCAGCACGACCGGCAGATTCCCCGGCGGCTAGGCCGCTCCCCGGCCGGAGCAGGGGAGCGGCGTTGGTCGCGCCAAGCTACGCTCGGTACATTGCGAGACTTTCCCTTTCCCGGAGCATCCCCACCATGGCTCACACTGGCTCGACCGACCCGGTGCGGATCGGCATCGTCGGGCTCGGCACCGTCGGCTCCGGCGTCGTCCGTCTCCTCGTTGACTCCGCCGACCACATCACCCGCCATGCCGGCCGGCCGATCGAGGTCGCTGCCGCGGTCGTTCGCGACCCCGCCAAGGACCGCGACTGCACGCTCCCGGCGATTCCGATCTCGACCGACATCGCCACGATCTCGCAGGATCCCTCGATCACGATTGCTGCTCTTCTCGTCGGCGGCCTCGAGCCGGCCCGTTCGATGATGGTGGAGCTTCTCGAGAACGGGAAGGATGTCGTCACCGCCAACAAGGCGCTCCTCGCCGAGCACGGCCCAGAGCTGTTCGAACTCGCCCGCCGGCTCGGCCGCTCGATCGCCTTCGAGGCGGCGGTCGCCGGCGGGATCCCGATCGTCGCCGCGATCGGCGAATGCCTCGCCGCCAACCGGATCGAGAGCATCCGCGGGATCTTGAACGGCACGAGCAACTTCATCCTCACCCGGATGGAGGAGGACGGCTCGAGCTACGCCGAAGCCTTGGCACTCGCGCAGGCCAAAGGCTTCGCCGAAGCCGATCCGTCGATGGACGTCGACGGCACCGACGCCACGCAAAAGCTCGCGATTCTCTCCCACCTCGCCTTCGGCGTC
>CAJAYZ010000675.1 GCA_903949225.1 uncultured Planctomycetaceae bacterium | reverse complement strand
GCCCCGCCCCGCCACCGCGCGGCGACGAAGGCCCCCAGCGCAACTTCGAGCCAGGCGTCTCCGTCAGCGGTACCGGCCGCGACTGGGGCGACGGCCTGGTGTGCCGGATCCCCAGCAGCGCCACGGGGGGGGCGTCGTGCACGTTCGAACGACTCTCGCCCCGGGCGCAGGCGTGCCGCTCCACGTCCACGCGCACGATGACGAACTGCATGTCGTCCTCGAGGGCACCGTCGCGATGCGCTGCGGCGATCGCGACTTCGCCGCCGCCTCGGGGACGGTGGCCTTCCTCCCGCGCCGCGTCCCGCACGCCTTCCGCAATCCGGGCGACGCGCCGGCCCGACTCCTCACCGTCTTCACGCCGGGGGGCTTCGACGACCTGGTGGCGGAACTGCGGGGCATGCCTCCGGCCGACGCAGGGGACGAAACGAAACGCGACGTGATCCGGGCCCGCCACGGGATCCGGATCATCCACCCGATGGCCGGCGGACGCCGAAACCTGCCCCCTTAGAGCACCTCCGCAGCTGCTTCGGCGGCCTCCGGCGGGGCATGACGTTATCATAGCCTGAGCGTCTCCACCCTTCCCCGGCCACGCCATGCGTATCACCGACACGCCTTTCGGCACGACTGATTGGTCGGCCGTCGAGCCGACCGTCTACGCCGGCACGACAGGGGAGGCGACGTGGCGCACCCGGCACTTCGGTGACATCCGGGTGCGAATGGTGGAGTATTCCCGCGGATACCTGGCCGATCACTGGTGCACGAAGGGGCACGTGCTCCTCTGTCTCGCGGGCACGCTGGACACCGAGCTCGCCGACGGAAGGCGATTCACGCTCGTGCCCGGGATGTCGTATCAGGTGGCCGACGACGCGGAACCGCACCGCTCCTCGAGCGCAACGGGCGCGACACTGTTCATCGTCGATTGACACCCCGCCGGCGGAAGTCCATGCCCGACGTCGTGCCGACGCTCCTCGTGATGGTCGCGGTCATCCATCTCCTCCCGGCGGTGGGCGTCGGTGGACGCGCGCCGCTGGAGCGGCTCTACGGCACCGCCGTCGACGAACCGAACCTGCTCGTCCTCATGCGGCACCGCGCCGTCCTCTTCGGGCTGCTCGGTGCGTTTCTCCTGGCCGCCGCCTTTGATCGGCGCCTCCACCTCGCAAGCCTCGTCGCCGGTCTCGTGAGCGTGGGGTCGTTCCTCGTCCTCGCGTCGCGAACCGGCGCCATGAACGCCCACGTGCGCAGGATCTGCGTCGTCGATGCGGTCGCCGCGGCATGCCTGCTCGGAGGCCTGCTCGTCCACCTGACCGGCCGTGGGGCTGGATGAGGTGGAGCGCGGCTCGAGCGCACAAGGTGCCTGCCACCACGATCGGAGAAGGGTGTCGATCAGCCATGCATCGCAGCTGGCAGCTTTTTTTGGGAGGGATGCTTGGAACACGTGCGCGGGCCCTACACGATCTCGACCGATCCGCGGCGCCTGGATGAAAGCGCCGTCCGACGCTTCCTCGCGCAGTCGTACTGGGCGGCGGGAATCCCGGCCGACACGCTGCGCCGCTCCCTCGCCGGTGCGCTGTGCTTCGGGCTGTTCCACGGCACCGACCAGGTCGGCTTCTGCCGCGTCGTCACCGACCGGGCAACGTTTGCGTGGCTGTGCGACGTATGGATCGAGGAACCCCACCGCGGCGAGGGATTGGGGCAGTGGCTGGTAGAGACGGTCGTCGCCCACCCCGATCTCCAGGGGCTGCGCCGCCTCCTCCTCGCCACCCGCGACGCGCACTCGCTCTACGCGCGCTGCGGCTTCCAGGCACCGGCCCGCCCGGACGCCTTCATGGAGATCTACCGCCCCGACATCTACCGGACCACCGCGGAATCGCCGCCGCCGGCGTCGCCGGGCGCCGGCGCCGTGGAGCGGGCCGAGCCCCCCTCCCCTGCCCCGGCGGAGCGGCCACACGCGGAACAGGACCTCTGGACGAAGGTCGACGGCGCGCTCGAGGCCTGGCTCGCGCCCGCCGATCCCGCGCTCGCCGCCGCGGCCGCCGCCGCCGCGCAGGCCG
>CAJAYZ010000674.1 GCA_903949225.1 uncultured Planctomycetaceae bacterium | reverse complement strand
TTCGAACTGCTCCACCGGGCCGTCGTCCGGTTTGGCCCTGAGTGCCTGGGAGGCGCGATCGTCAGCCTCACCCGGGCCCCGGCCGACGTCCTCTCCGTCCTCTGGCTGTGGCGCTGGGCCCAGGGGCGGGCGCGGGCGCGGGGCGAAGAGGTGGCCGCGACCGACATCGCGATCGTGCCGCTGCTCGAGAAGATCCATGACCTCGCCCACGGCCACGACACCCTCGCCCAGATCCTCGATCAATCCGACTATGCCGCCCATCTGGCCGGCCGCGGCAACCGGCAGATCGTCATGGTTGGTTATTCCGACAGCACGAAGGACGGCGGCTACCTGGCCGCCTGTTGGGGCCTCCAGGCAGCGCAGGAGAGGCTCCACGAAGCGGCCGCGGCGCGGGACGTGAAGATCACCTTCTTCCACGGCCGCGGCGGCTCGCTCGGCCGCGGCGGTGGGCCGGCGGCCCGCGGCATCCTTTCGCTCCCCTCGGAATCGCTCGACGGCAGCCTCCGGCTCACCGAACAGGGAGAAGTGCTCGCGGAGCGCTACGACGATCCCCAAATCGCCGGGCGGCACCTCGAACAGGTCACCTGGGCGACGCTCATCGCCTCCACCACGCGGCGGACGACGCCGAGGCCGGAGTGGACCGACCTCCTCGAGAAGATGGCAGCGCGGTCGTACTCGATCTATCGGGAGCTCGTCGATCAGCCGGGCTTCATCGGCTACTTCGAGCAGACGACGCCGATCGAGGAGATCGAGAATCTCCCCATCGGGTCGCGACCATCGCGGCGGCGCGGTGACGCGGGCCGGTCGCTCGATGACCTTCGGGCGATCCCGTGGGTGTTCGCCTGGACGCAGAGCCGCTGCATGATCCCCGCCTGGTACGGCCTGGGGACGGCACTGACGGAGGTCAAGTACGACGATCGCCACGGCTGGCAGCGGATCCACGACATGTACCGGCTGTGGCCCTTCTTCCAGGCGACGATCGACAACGCCACGCTGGCGCTGGCCAAGGCCGACATGGCGATCGCGCAGCGCTACTCCGAGCTCGCCGACGACGCCGATGTCCGCCGAAGGATCTGGCAGCGGATCGCCGCGGAGCGTGACCGGGCCCGGCAGGGCATCCTCGACATCGTCGGCGGCGGTGAGCTCCTGGCGACGACGCCGTGGTTTCGCCGGTCGATCGAGATGCGCAATCCGTTCGTCGATCCGTTGAATCTCATTCAGATCGAGTTCATGCGCCGCCGCCGCGCCGCCCCACCCGCTCCGGGGGAGGATGAGCCGCGTGGCCTGCTGCGCCTCTGCGTCCAGGGAGTCGCGGCCGGAATGCGGACGACCGGTTAGCCCCCGGCCCCTCTCGTACGTTCGCCGTGGCGGTATGATCTGCGATGGTCATCGCCAGCCCCGCGTCCGGGGCCGCGTCGCCCCACGGAGGTCTCATGTCGCAGGTCAAGCATTTCGGTGTCTTCGCTTTCAAACCGGGAATCACCCCCGCCGAGATCGATCACTGCTTTGCCGAGATGCGGGCCATGGTGGGGCGGATCCCCGGGCTTCTCGACATGATCCACGGAGCGTACGACAGCCCCGAGGGACTCGACGACGGCTTCACCCACGGTTTCATCATGACCTTTGAGAGCGCTGCCGCCCGCGACACCTACCTCCCCCATCCGGAGCACGAGCGCGTCAAGGCGATCGTCGTCCCCTGTCTCGACCGGGTCGTCGTCTTCGACTTCGCCGTCCTCCCGGCCTTCCGACAGACCGTCTGACCTACTCCTTCGTGTCGAGTCGTTTGGCCGCCGCGAACAGTGACCATCCGAGGAGCGCGGCGAGGAGGAGAATGGTTCCGCCGATCAGCCAGGGATTGCTTAGCAGCCTCGCGAGCCACGGCCGCTCAACCGGCACGACGGCGACCTCCTCGGCCGCGCCAAGCGTCGCCTCCAGGGGCAGCTTGCCGGCGGCGAGGGCTGCGTCGATCGCCACCGTGTCGTACTGCGGCGCGGCGAAGGGCTGGTTGATGGCGCTTTCGGCGCCGTAGGCCAGCCGGTAGGCCTTCCCCGGCCGGGCGAGAAACACCAGCTCATAGGTCGGGCCGATGGCCGTCACGCCGGTGATCTCGAGCGGTTGGCTGTCGGCGTTGTCGATCACGATCTCGAAGTC
>CAJAYZ010000673.1 GCA_903949225.1 uncultured Planctomycetaceae bacterium | reverse complement strand
GTTTTCTGATACGCTCGATTCCCCCGATTGGCCCGGTTCTATCGAACCGCGCTTTTTTCCATGAAATCTCATGGTTTCTCACGGCGTTGATCTTCCGCAGGGGGGACAGGCCGGGGGGGACAGCAGGAGATCAAAACGATGGATGATCTGGCTGACGTGAGTGCCTTTTCCTTCACCGAGCTGCGCGTCGAGCAGTGCATTCGCCTGGTGGCTGCGGGCAAGGTGAAGACGAAGTCCGACGGTCGGTGCTCGCTATTAACGCGACAGTAGAAGTGGCCACGGCCTCGAACTCCCCGCCAGTGCCAAGGGGTCCGCGAGGGCGTTCACCGCGCCCGAACGGGATGGCCAACCTCATCCCAACATGCTCCGCCGCGTCGCTGTCCACAGCCAACAGCCGACAGGACGCTCGGAGAGCCTAGCGTGCCAAGCGCGGAAAGTCATAGACGTTCCCCCGCGCCCGCAGCTTGACAACGCGTCGTAGGCCGTGCTCTAGTTTTGATGCTGTCAGTTTCGCAAGGGGGAGGACGTGGGCATTTTGTGCCCAAAACCAAGAGGAGGTGTTGCCATGTTTTTCGAACCAAGATCGAAGGGCCTGAAAGCAATCCAACGTCGAGTTGGCGGATCGAAAGCGATCGCCAACATTTCAGCGAGTTTTGAGACCCTCGAGCCTCGTCACTACTGCGACGCAAACGATGATGTGTTTACCAAGACGGCGGCAGATTTCGCCCAGTCCGCAGATCCGAACAAGAATCTTGTCACGTCACTCGATATCCTGGCAAACGACACAGCCCGTTCAAAGAACAAGGCAGACTTGTCGATCGGGCTCATAACCTATATCGGGCCAACCTTCGGCGCGACACTCGGGAAGCCAACGCAGACATTGTATATGCCTGATGGCGGTTATCTTAAATTAACAGGTAGTGGAGACAGAAACACTGGGATACAGTACGGCCTTCCGACTCGAGTACTCTTGTCACTCGAGGACTACGACCTGAAAGAGAAATCGGTTCGCAACGAAATCGAGACCTGGTGCGACAGGGAGCGTGACAGCATTAATAATTACTATTCAAAAGTTGACCTAACTCTCCTTCGGATTGGCGATTTTGTGCGATCCAACATCGGCGGGGGTTCGGGTGGGTTTGGGTCTGGAGGATCGTCTCTCAAGGATATTCTTGGGCTAAGGAGCGTAGGAATTAGTCCAGGTCCGGGAGTCGTTCTGTCCATCGGCGGAAGGGCGATTGATTTCCTCTTGGCCAGTTATGCCAAGAACCAATTGGCCACGCTTGAAGACGCAATCCATGGGGCATTCCAAGAAGCAAGTAATGCGCACCAGGCGGAGCTCGACAAGTTCGACATAGAACAAAAACGTTTGCTGGACGACTTTGAGCTCAATTTGTCGAAGGTTGGAAAACGAGTCTTCGGGAACTTTTCGTTTGTCTATTCCGAGGTCGATGGATCGCCGGTCACCAGCCCACCCCCGCCCCCTAGGCAATTAGGTGGGATGATAGTTAGTCCGGCTGCAGCCAGCGTGAAGACTAGTTCTTCGGCAACCGTTGCCGTTAATATGAATATCGAGGATTACTCAGCGAAGCTCGCGCAATTAAATGCATGGTGCGGTAGCCACGGCCTTACGTCCCATCGGTATGATCAAGAATTGAAAGAACGCACTTTAGACGACATGTACGGGGATGCCTTGATTGCGTTTTCAAACCGGGCGGGCTTTGATGTTACTTGGGAAAACGGAGCATGGGTTGGCCGCGACCTTTATTCAGGGATGGAGCCGTATATGTGGCAAGGTGACGGCGCTTTTGGCACCGGCGTCGTGCTGTACCGATCGTACACATTTGATGGCCTCGACATTGCCGACGAATTGAACAAGATTAAGTATAAGAAGCGGTGACCTCGGCGCGTATTTTTGGGAGGCGTCGTATGCTGGCCAAAGTAAGACTTGGGCCGACGAAGTCGCGGCTGCGTTTCCTGCGTCAGTTAGTGATGGCCTGTCGTCGGGGCTTGTAGAACTCGTAGAGTATTCGAGGTGGATTTCACCAGGCCGGCTGGCCCGGTCCTTGCGAGGAGACGAAATATGCGTTGGGCATTCATGGCCGCGGCCGTGGCGATGGCGGTGCCGGCGTTCGGTCAGGACGATACCGAGGAGATCAAGCCGTTGAGCGTTGAGCAAGCAACCGAGCTGGTCGCCACGACGAAGGGCGCCCTGTTCCTCGACCGCGGGACTATTCTCACCCCAGAGACTGCAGAGATTCTTGCTCGGCACGATGGCGCGCTTTACCTCCGTGAAATCGACGTGCTGACACCGGAACTCGCCGAAGCACTGGCAAAGCACAGCGGGGGAATCAACTTTGAGGTCTCGACACTTACGAAAGAAGCTGCCGAGGTGCTCGCAAAGCACAAGGGTTCGCTGGTTATCAGTGGGCTGACGACACTGTCGGAGGGAGTTGCCGAGGCTCTGGCGATGCACGACGGCTCGGTTGGCCTCCACAGCCTGAATACCTTGTCGCTGGAGGACGCCGAGGCGTTGTCGAAGCTCAAAGACTGGCTTGTTTTGCCGAGCCTTTTGACGCTCTCGCCAGAGGTTGCGGAGGCTCTGGCAAAGCACGAAGACGCACTTATCATCGGCGAGTGTACGGATCTGTCGCCGGAGTTGGCCGAGGCCTTAGCTAAGCATGATGGACTGCTCAGCCTGAAATATCAGACATCACTCACTGACCAGGCAGCCGCCGCACTTGCGAAGCACCGTGGCTGGCTCACTCTGGACATCGGCACTCTCACGCCGGGAGCCGCTCTCGAACTGGCGAAGCATGAGGGAAAGCTCGACTTTTCCGGACTGAAAACTCTCTCAGACGATGCCGCATCGGCGCTGGCGACGCATCGCGGCGAGCTGAACCTCTTTCGCCTGGAAACGCTTTCGGCAAAGGCGGCCGAAATGCTGCGGAGCAATCCTGAAATCTGGCTTCCTGAGAAGTTCCGCTGACCGCCCTTGGCAAAAGCCCTTTTTCGCAGCGGCCTGGACGGCGCCAGCCGGCTGCCATCGGCGTTGATCTTCGCTGCAATATGATGATCTGTAATTGGTGTGGCGAAATCTGGCTCCGCTCCATGAAACCGTGGAGCCGGCTGCCGACAAACGAAGACGCTTGGATTGTGCCTGGAGGTGACGCATGCGTTGGGCAATCGTGGCGATGGTCATGGCGGCGGTCGCGCCGGCGTTTGGGCAGCAGGAGACGGACGAGATCCAGGAGCTGGATGTTGAACAGGCAAGGAAGTTCGCCCAGCAAGGAGGCGGGCTGTCCATCGCCAACCCAACCACGCTCTCGCTCGAGGCGGCGGAAATCTTGGCAACACACAAGGGCGGCATGTTCCTCTCTGGCGTCGCGACGCTCACGCCGGAGGTTGCCAGGGCGCTTGCGAAGCACGATGGCAATTTGATCCTCAACGGCCTGACGACGCTGTCGCCCGAAGTGGCGGAGGCGCTTGCGGCGCTCGAGAGCTTCCTGTGGCTCGACGGCTTGACGACACTCTCGCCAGAAGCGGCGAGGGCAATGGCAACCAAGAAGAATGGAGTGTCCCTCGGTGGCCTGACGACACTGTCGCCAGAAGTTGCCAAGGCGCTCGCGGAGCAAAAGGGGACGCTGACGTTGGGCCTGACAACGCTCACTCCCGACGTTGCCGAGATGCTTGAGGCTCATGAATCGCTGCTGTTTCTCGCCGACTTGACGACGATCACGCCGGAACTAGCCAAGGCGCTGGCGAAGCACAGGGGCGATTTGTACCTCGATCGACTCGAGACTCTCCCGCCGGGGGTAGCCGAAGCCCTGGCATCGCACGCCGGCGTGCTGAGCTTCAGAGGCCTGACGACGCTCTCGGTTGACTCGGCCAAGGCGCTCGCTGCGCACGAGGGGGTGCTGGCTCTGGGTGGTCTGACGACGCTTTCGGACGAGGCGGCGGAGGCGCTCGCCAAGCACAAAGTGGGGATGCTCTTCAGAGGCCCGATGGCGCTCACGGTGGCAAATGCCGAGGCGCTGGCGAAGAGCGAGGGTTGGCTGAGCTTCCATCGCCTGCCGAGGCTCTCGCCGGAAGTCGCCGGGGCGCTTGCAAAGCACGAGGGAGACCTCGAAATCCGCGACCTGCTAACCCTGTCACCGGAGGTGGCCGGGGCGCTCGCGAAGCACAGGGGCTGCCTGACACTTTCCGGCCTGATGACGCTCTCGCCTGAAGAAGCCGATGGGGACGGTTTCCGGATCGATGGACTGCCGACGCTGTCACCGGAGGTGGGCGCTGAACTGGCGAAGCACAAGGGAGGATTGAACCTCGACCAGAACTTCACGACGCTCTCGGACGGGGCGGCCGAGGCGTTGGCGAAGATCGAAGGCCCGCTGGCCCTCGATGGCTTGAGATCACTCACCCCCGACGCTGCCAGGGCGCTTGCGAAGCACGACGGACCGTTGGCTCTCAACAGTCTTTCGACCATCACGGACGAAGCCGCGGAGGCTCTGGCAAAGCACGAGAGCGATCTGTTCCTCGAAGGACTGACGGAGATCTCACCCGAAGCCGCCGCGACGCTCCGATCCAATCCCAAGGTCGTTCTCCCAGAACGATTCCGCTAATCGCCCGTGGCCAACGTACCTTTGGCGCAGGAGGAAACCCTGGCTCCCCCGCCACACTCCTGGGCCCCCTGGGGGTACCCAGACCCCGAAAAACCGGAAAAGACGGCCGGCAGCGACGGGCGTTGGGGAGAAAAGGCCGATGGGTATACTCTGGCTGTGATTTGAGCACGCGGAGTGGTCCGGCGGAGCCTGGCCAATCCGGTTTGCGGGGTGCCCAACGGGGTGCCCAAGCAAAAAAACATGCGTTTGGAGGGTAAGCGAATGGTTAGCGGCCACACTGGAAATGTGGTGCCGGGAAACCGGTTGTGGGTTCGAATCCCATGCCCTCCGCTTTTGAGAATGCCCCGGTCGCCACGCGACCGGGCGGGGTCGAGGCCGGCCTGAAAGCCGGCGCCTCGGGCCTGCCGATCCCCCGCCCCCGGGCGGGCCTGCCAGCTTCTGCTCGACTGCCCACCGACTCAGGCTCGACACCTGCCTGCCCATCCTGCCCTCCCGCCTCTCCGCCCCGCTCTGCATTCCTCGCCCCGCCCTGCCCTGCCCCACCGAGCCCCCCTCCACCCTCGATGGCCGTTCTCCTCGACATCAAGAACGCCACGAAGCGGTATGGCCATCAGGTCCTCCTTGAGGACGCCTCCGCCACGATCACCGATGACGGCAAGATCGGCTTCGTCGGCCGCAACGGCGCCGGCAAGAGCACCCTCCTGCGGATCATCCTCGGCGAAGAGGAACTCGACTCCGGCGACATCGTCCGCTTCCCCCGGCTGCGGCTGGGCTACCTGCGGCAGCACGATCCGTTTCTCCCCGGCGAGACGGCGCTTGAGTTTCTGATGCGCGATAGCTCTCAGCCCGACTGGAAGTGCGGCGAGGTCGCCGGGCAGTTCGAGCTCAAGACAGCGCAGCTCCATGGCCCCGTCGGCAAGCTCTCCGGCGGCTGGCAGACCCGCGTCAAGCTCGCCGCGCTGCTCCTCCACGAGCCGACGCTCCTCCTCCTCGACGAACCGACCAACTTCCTCGACCTGCGAACGCAGATCCTCCTCGAGCACTTCCTCCGGGGCTACAAGGAAGCCTGCCTGATCGTTTCCCACGACCGAGCCTTCCTTGCCGCCACCTGCGACCAGACCCTCGACCTCTCCCACGGAAAGCTCACCGTCTTCCCTGGGAAGGTCGACGCCTATCTCCAGTTCGAGAAGGACCAGCGCGAACACGTCGAGCGGACCAATGCCGCCGTCCTCGCCAAGCGCCGCCAACTCGAGGACTTCATCAATCGCAACAAGGCCCGCGCCTCGACCGCCTCGCGGGCCAAGTCGAAGGAGAAGCAACTCGAGAAGCTCGAGGTCGAGGAGCTCGTCGTCGACGCCCCCACCGCCGCCATCCGCTGCCCGCGCGTCTCGCCGCGGAGAGGGCCGGCCGTTCGCTGCCGCGACCTCGCCGTCGGCTACCCCGACCGGACCGTCGCCGATGGGATCGACGTCGAGATCGTCCATGGCTCACGGGCTGCGATCGTCGGCGACAACGGCCAGGGAAAGACGACATTCCTGCGGACGATCGTCGATTCGCTCCAGCCGATCAAAGGGGAGGTGAAGTGGGGCCACGGCTGCGACGTCGGGATCTACGCGCAGCACGTCTACACGAGCCTCACCGAAACCGACACCGTCCTCGGCTACCTCGAGCGGGCGGCGATGATCGGCACGAAACAGCAGCAGATCCTCGACCTCGCCGGCGCCATGCTCTTCCGCGGCAAGGCGGTGGAGAAGAAGGTGAAGGTTCTCTCCGGCGGTGAGCGGGCCCGGCTCTGCATGGCCGGCTTGCTCCTCGGGCCCTACAACATCCTCGTCCTCGACGAACCGGGCAACCACCTCGACGTCGAGACCGTCGACGCCCTCGCCCAGGCCCTCCTCGCCTACGAAGGGACCGTGATCTTCACCAGCCACGATCGGTCGTTCATGCAGACGGTGGCCACGAACGTCATCGAGGTGAAGGACGGCCGCGTCGTCAACTACATCGGCGACTACGGCGCCTACCTCGCCGCCGTCACCAAGGAGATCGACGACGGCGAGGCCGCCGATGGTGGGCGGCCGGCCGCGCGCAAGCCCCCGCCGGCCGACCGCGTCGGCAAGACTGCGGCGTCTCCCGCAGCGAAGGGGGAGGCGCCGCGGAACGACCGCGACCTCCGCCGCGAGCTCTCCAATCTCGAGCGTTCGATCGCCAAGCTCGACACGGAGAAGAAGCAAGCCAACGCCGTGATGCTCGCTGCCACCGATCCCGCCGAGGCCCTCCGCCTCCACAACCAGCTCACCGCCGTCACCGCCAAGCTCGCCGAAGCCGAGGAACGCTGGCTGGCGATCCAGGACCAACTCGGCGCCGAGTGAGCGGGGGAATCGGCCGCCGGGATGTCGACGTCAGGCCAGGATCCGCCGCAGATCCGCCGGGCGGCGGAAGCGGACTTCGGGCTGGAAGCGGTTGAGCGGACGCGGCCCGCCGCCCCGGGGATGGAAGTCTTCCCGCCGGGTGAGCAGGGCGATCGGCCGGTTGGGGATCCCCCGCGCGGCCAGAAAAGCCGCCCGATCGACAAGCTCCAGCGGCGAGCGGTAGTAGGCCGGAAGGTCGTCGAACTCTTCGTGAGGATCGATCGCGGCCGCGTCGAGCATCCCCGGGAGCTGGTACATCAACGCCCAGCCGTAGATCTCCACCACCCCGGGGGCGCGCTTCACCCGCGGAAGGTCTTCGAAGGGCTGACACGCCAAGGTCGCGGCATCGGACGGGAAGTTCGTCGCCGGCTCCTCACTGACGGAGAGCGGCGGGAGCGTCGTCACATCGCAGCAGGAGACAAGCGCTGCCCCGACCCGGCAGGTCTCGCCGCACTGCTGTCGCCAGGCTACCACCTGCTCGATATCGAGCGGCCTGCGAGGGGCATCGGGAACGAGCGCCCCGCCGGCGAGAACGTCGACGCGCCACGACCCGCGCGGAATGCCGCGTTCGGAGCGCAGCCGGCCGCCCGTGGTGCGGTGGAGGATTGCCGCGCCGACGATCAGCGGCCGATAGAGGCGACGGCCCGCCGCCGCCGACTCCGAGGAACCGGAACCGACCAATCGGACCCGGGCCGACCGAATCCTACCGAGGTGCTCGCTCACGGTGCGTCTCCAAGGGAAGCGGTCGCAGGCAGGCGACTCCCCAAGGGTTAAGGCGAACGATCGAGCCAAAACCGGACACGGCCGGGAAAAAAATCTTTGGAGGGGGCGTTTTTCTTGGGAAAACGTGCTGCGGCACTCAACTTCCCTCCCAGCGGACGTGAGGCTGGGAGCTTCATCGGGGATCGTCGCGGCCCCCGCTATCGATATTTTGATGGTGGTGCATCTGAATTGCGCGATGGCGCGGGAAAATCGCCATCCATTCCCTCCCCGGAGGCGGACGGTGGGGTCCCCAGCCTGTTATGGTGGCGGCGGTGCGCGGCCCTCTCGTCCGCCGCTGGATGCCTCCAGAAGACCAACTCTTGCCCCGCTCTCCATCCTCCTCAGCCGCCCTAGCTGTCCCGTCTGTCCCCCCTGGCACCGTTCCCCCGGATTCCGCGGGCGGGCTCGAGTGGCTGCGCGGGTTTGTCGCCGCGCGGAGTCCCACCGCCGTGGTGGTCGGCGAGGGAGTGACCGAGACGGGAGCCCCCTGCGAGAAGGGAGCCCCCTGGCAGACACTCCGGCTTGCGAGCCAGACCTGGCGCGGGGTGGCGTGGGTCCACGAGTTGGACGTCGTCTTCCCCGCTGCACCGGCGAGCCGAGGGCCGATGCTGTTGTGGGTCGGCAGTGGCTCGAGCGTTGAACTTCCGGCGGCCGATGTGCCTCTCGAACATCCGCCCCAAGGGATCGGCCGGTTGGCCGGTCTTGTCGCTGCCACCGGCCTGCCGGCGGCCATGATCCGACAGGTTCCCTTTCAGCCGATGTTTGGCGGGATGGTGGAGGATGACCTCATTGCGCATTCGTTTATGGAGTTTGTCCGCTCCGGTGAGCCCGATTGGCCGCTCCTCCTCCCGATGGCCAGGGCGGTCGTGGCTGCGATGGACGTCGCCGGCCAGGTAGCTGACGGCGCGGGCATCGGGGTCGATGGATTCGTCCTCGGGGGCTCGAGCAAACGGGGCTGGGCGAGCTGGCTTGCGGCCGCCGCCGACAGCCGTGTCGTCGGCCTCGTTCCGGCCGTCATCGACATGCTCCGGCTGGAGCGCCATGTCCCGCTGCAACTGGCCACCTTCGGCGGCCGCATGTCGGAGATGCTCGACGATTACACTTCGCGGGGCATCGAACAGATTCTCCTCACCAAACGCGGCCGCGAACTCGTCGACGTCGTCGATCCCTGGTCGCACCGGGCCGTCCTCAGTCTGCCGAAGATCGTGGCTTTGGGGACGAACGATCCCTACTGGCCGCTGGGAGCGCTCGATCTCTACCGCGACGGTCTCCCGGGGCTGACCGCCGTCTCCTATGCCCCCAACGC
This sequence comes from uncultured Planctomycetaceae bacterium, assembly GCA_903949225.1. Classification (GTDB taxonomy): domain Bacteria; phylum Planctomycetota; class Planctomycetia; order Pirellulales; family UBA1268; genus QWOP01. The sequence goes on along the minus strand of CAJAYZ010000673.1, from coordinate 7,349 downwards.
CGGCCATGGCATCCCGGCCGATCGCCTCGCCGGCCTCCTGGCGGCGCTCGTCCTCCACGCCGCCGGCCGCTGCCCCCTCCCCACGCTGACGTGGACATTCGACGCCGAGCCCGCCGGGATCACGGTGCGGCTGACCTGTGACGAGGTGCCGGCGGAGGTCAGCCTCTGGCAGGCGACCGCCGACGGGCCCGACTTCCGCCTCGCCCGCTGGAGGCCCACGCCCCACACAATCGAAAGCAACGCCGGCAGTGGATGGGTCATCCCGCTCCCGGCCGACACGGCACGCTGGACCGCGTCGCTCGTCGAATGCCGCTTCGATCGTGCCCCCCATCCGCTCTGCCTGTCGACGAGCGTCCATCGCCATCCCCCCGCATCCCTCGCCCCGTCCGCTGCCACTCGGTAGGCTTCCCCTCCCGCCGGTTTCCCTGCGCTGCTTCGCTCCCCTCCTCCGCCTCTCCCCTGGTTGACCGCCGATGCGCTGGTTCTGGATCGACCGCTTCACCGAGTTTGTCCGACACACGCGGGCCACCGCCATCAAGGCGGTCACGCTCGCCGAAGAGCATCTCCACGACCATTTCCCCGGCGCGGCGTTCGTGCCGGCGACCCTGATCCTCGAAGGGATGGCGCAGGCCGGCGGGATTCTCGTCGCCGACAACCTTGATTACAAACTCCAGGTCGTGCTCGCCAAGGTGTCGGGGGCCGACTTCCACTTCGAGGTCGTGCCTGGGGACGTCATCCGCTTTGACGCGGTGATCGTCGAGACGATGCCGGGCGGATCGCTGGTCAGGGTGGTCAGCCGGGTGGGCGATCGGGAGCAGGGAGAGGCCGACCTCTACTTCGGCCACCTCGTGGCAGGGACGACGATCCCCAAGCTTTTTAAAGACGGGGAGATGCTCGCCTGGATCGACCACCTGCGGATCTGCGAGGTGGCGACCAACCCCGACGGCTCGAAGGCGCCGCGGATGGCGTGACGATGCGCCGCCGGCGGACGACGTGCGTCACACCCCAACCAATCGCTCGAGCGCTCCCAGCGGCACTTCGACCCAGTCGGGGCGGTTGGCCAGTTCGTAGGCCAACTCGTAGACCGCCTTGTCGAGCGTGAAGGCGGCAAGCAGGCGCCGCTCCTCGTCGGCATCGGCCGGCCACCACGCGGCCCCCGCGGCGCCGCGGCGGTAGGCCGCGAGGAACGCTTCAGCGAGCGGGGCTGGATCGCCGGGACCTGCGCCGTGGAGCCGATCGACATGCGCGACGAGATAGTCAAACGAGCGCAGCATTCCGGCCACATCCTTGGCGGCGCTTGTCTTCCTGCGACGCTCGGCAAGCGGCCGCGTCGGCTCTCCCTCGAAGTCGATCGGCATCACCCGCTCGGCGCTCGCATCGACGAGCACTTGGCCGAGGTGATAATCGCCATGCACGCGGATGTCGGCGGCCGTCGTGCCGGCGGCGGCGAGGGCTTCGAGCTCGGCGCAGATTCCCGGGGCCTTCGCGGCCAGGCGCGAGAGCCGGGAGGCGAGCGGGGCCCCTGAGGAAGCCTGGGTCGCCAGAGCGTCGAAGACGTCGCGAGCGTGGGTCGCGAGGCGGTGGCCAAGCGCCCGCCGCCCCGCGGCCGTGGCCGGCTCGGGGGCGAAGTCGGGGAGATCGTGGCGCGAGGCGAGGGCGCGGTGCATCTGCGCCGTGACCGTGCCAAGGTGCCGGGCCAAGTCGAGCATGCTGTCGCGATTGGCCCCGTCGAAGCCGCCGTCGGCCAACCGCTCGACGAGAAAGTCCCAGGCACTCGTGCAGCCGGGCTCGAAGGCGTGGAGCGTGGCCACGGCCGCGCGATCCCCCTGCGGATCCACCGGGACGTATTCGACCCAGCCGCAGAGCTCGGGCGTTCCCCGCCAGTCGGTTGCGGTGGCGAAGAATCGACCGAAATCGACCTCGGGATGGATCCCCGGCCGCGCCTGCCTGAGGAGCTTGAGCACAAGCGCGCCGTCGGCTGCGCCTGCCCCCTCGATGACCAGCGACGTGTTGGAAGCGTCTCCCCCGACGGGGCGGACGCGGAGATCGGCGGCGGGAAAGGCCACGCGAGGAAGCCGAGTCAGGCCGTCTGGGGGCCGAGCCTCGACGGGCCGGCCGACAAGGCTGCCATGGAGGCCCGTCACGGCGCCCCCGCCGAGGGCGAGCATGGCGATCGCCGCAGCCAGCGCCGGCTCAGCGGCGGCGTCGCGGCCGGTGAGGGGATCGACCGGGACGACGAGCGCCGTGCCCGCGCAATTGATGATCGCGACGGCAAGCGCCCCCGTCCCCGGCATCTCCAGCAGATCGATCGCGCACACGCTCGCTTCAACGCGGTCCTTGCCAGGAAACCAACGGGCTTTGGGGAGCCATGGGGCAATCCGGGCCGAGAGGTCTTCAAGCACCCCGGCACGATCGTCGCGGGCTTCAGCGGACATCGGTCTCGGGCTCCGTGGTGAGGCGGAGGACGTGGAGCGGCTTGTCGGGCGTGCAGATGATCCGCGGAGCGTGGCCCGCGGGCCAACGATGGACGAGCGGCTCGAGGAGATCGTGGGCCACGATCGCCTCCCCCGGATCGAGCCCGAGGGGGGCACCGTCGAGGTGGAGGACGCCGGCGCGGGAGCGATTCGGCTCGAGGTTCACGATCACGAGGATCGTCCTTGCGCTGCAAGCATCGTGACGGACCCAGGCGAGGAGATGGTCGTCGTCGATTCGTTGCACGAGTGGCGGCCGATTGAGTACGAGCGCCGGCTCGTCGCGGCGGATCTGGTTGAGGCGGGCGATGAAGGGGGCGAGGCTCCCGGGGGCGTCGAGATCGCGGTGGCGGAGTTGGTATTTCTCCGAGTCGAGGTATTCCTCGCTCCCCGTTGTGAGTGGCACGGCTTCGAGGAGCTCCATCGCCGGGCCATAGATTCCCCACGTGCCCACCGAGAGCGCGGCGAGGGCCAGCCGAACTTCAAACATCGGCCGGCCCCCCTCCTGGAGCGTGGCGTGGAGGATGTCGGGGGTGTTTGGCCAGAAGGCGGGGCGGAAGAAATCGGCCAACGGTGGCGTTGTCACTTCCGTGAGGTAGTCGGCCGTCTCCTCCTTGCCGGTCCGCCAGGTGAAGTAGGTGTACGACTGCGTGAAGCCGAGCTTCGCGAGGCGAAACATCGTCTTCGGCCGGGTGAACGCCTCGGAGAGGAAGAGGACGTCGGGATGGTCGCGACGGACCCTTGCGATCAGCCATTCCCAGAACGCGAACGGCTTCGTGTGGGGATTGTCGACCCGGAAGATCTTCACCCCCTCCTCCACCCAGAAGAGGACGACCTCGAGGAGCGCCTGCCAGAGCGCTTCCCAGGCCGGGCAGGCGAAATCGAAGGGGACGATGTCCTGATACTTCTTCGGCGGATTCTCGGCATAGCGGATCGTGCCGTCGGGGCGATGGCGAAACCATTCCGGATGCGCGCTCACCCACGGATGATCGGGAGCGCACTGGATGGCGAGATCGAGGGCCAGCTCGAGCCCCAAGTCTGCGGCCCGGTGGCGAAGCCGGGCGAAGTCGGCGCGGTCGCCAAGCGCGGGATGGATCGCCGTGTGCCCCCCCTCGGCGGCGCCGATCGCCCACGGGCTGCCGACGTCGTCGGGGCCGGCGGTGACGGCGTTGTTTCGCCCCTTGCGATGGGCACGGCCGATGGGGTGGATCGGGGTCAGGTAGAGGACGTCAAACCCCATCTGTTGCACGTATTCGAGTCGCTCGGCGAGATCGGCAAACGTGCCATGCTTCCCCCCCTCTCCCGACCACGACCGCGGAAAAACCTCATACCAGCTCCCCACCGCCCCCCGGCGGCGATCGACCCACACCGGCCGGGGCGCGTCGAGGTGGACTGCGGTGCCGCTGGCGTCGGCCCCCGAGCGGGCTGCGGTGGCAACGGCTGCGACGACCGCGGGATCGGCCGCCTTCGCCGTCCAGTCGGCCGCATCGAAATGGCGGCCGGCGGCCTCGAGCGTGGCCCGGAGCGGCGCTGGGGCCTGCGCTGCCACCGCGTCGACGAGCTCCCGTCCCACGTCCCGTTCTGCCGTCACCGTCTCGCCCGCTTCGAGGCGCCGGGCGAGGTCGCGCAGCCAAGAGGCGTAGTCGTCGATGCGGGCGACGACGTCGTACTCCCACCCCCCGATCCGGTCGAGCGGCACGCTTCCCCGCCACCGGTCGTTCCCGACGCAGACCATCGGCACGTCGATCCAGACGCCTGCCGTGCCGGGGCGGACGCGGAGCCGGCAGTCGAGCTCGTCATGGCCATCGACAACGATGTCGGCCTCGACGACGAGATCCTCCCCCACGACCCGCTTCACCGCGAACCGGCCCCCATCGACCTCCGGATCGATCCTGTCGATGACGACCCGCGACGGGGCCCGCGATGGGGCCATGCTGGAGGGGTGCGGAGAGCCGATCGGCTGGGGGGAGGGCATGAGAAGCTCCAGGGCGGGGCCTGCCGGGGCCGGCGCGGCGGGACGATGGCGGCGAGGATGGCGGCGAGGATGGCGGCGAGGACGGCGGCGAGGACGGCGGCGAGGACGGGGCGCGGCGGGCGGAACGGCAGTGTAGAAAAAGATCCCGCCGGGCGGCGACAGCCCGCGGGCGAGGTCTTGCCACACGTTCGAGCGCTGCCATGCTCCCCGCTTCCGATTCCGCTGGGCCGACGATCGATGTCGAGGTCACCGTCGAGGTGGCCGGCCGGCAACGCTCCGCCGTGGCCTGTGTGCCGGATGGTCCTGCGCCAGCCGCCGGTTGGCCGGTCGTGCTCGCCTTCCATGGAGGGCAGAGCCATCCTGAGCAGATGCGAGGATTTTCCGGGCTCGACGAGTTTGCTGCCGCGGGGGCCGCGGTGGTCGTCTACCCGACGGGGACCGGCAGCCGGGAGGGAATCCTCACCTGGAACGGCGGCAACTGCTGCGGCGAGGCTTTTCAAACGGCGAGTGACGATGTCGGGTTCGTCGATGCACTCCTCGATCGGCTCCTCGACCGGGTGCCCGTCGACCCGCGCCGGTGCCATGCCACCGGGATGTCGAACGGGGCGATGATGGCCTACAGAGTCGCCGCGGAACTGGCGGAGCGGATCGCCTCGATCGCGCCGGTGGCCGGCCCGCTCGCCCTGGCGACGATTTCCCCCGCCCGCCCTGTCCCCGTCCTCCACTTCCACGGCTCGCTCGATCAATTCACACCGCTCGAGGGGGGCGTGGGGCGACGGAGCGTGACCCGCACCTGCCATCGCGGCATCGTCGACGGCCTGTTGGATTGGGTGCGGGCCAACCGGCTCGATCCCGAGCCCGTCCGCACCGCCATCCCCTCGGCCGATGCCGGGATGTCGATCGAAAGGATCGTCTGGGGAAGGCCCGATGAGGCGGAGGTGGTGCTCTACACGATCGATGGCGCGGGGCACACCTGGCCGGGACGGGTGCCCGACTCGTTTTATCTCGGCACCTCAGCCCTTGGCTTCCCCGCCAATCCGCTGATCCTCGATTTCTTCCGCCGCCATCCGCTGGCTGGCTGATGCCGGCCGCGTCAGTCGTCGAGCCGGTAGATCGCGGTGTCGGTGCGAAGGAAGATCGCCCCGTCGGCTGTGGCCAGCGAGGCGAGCGTCCGCCCCGGAAGCTCGTTGGTCGCCAGCTCCTGGAATGTCTTCCCCGGGGCGATCACCTTCGTGACGCCGTTTTCGTCGGTGATGTAGATCCGACCGTCGGCGTGGAGGGGGGAGGCGGTGCAGTCGCCGCCGAGGCGTTCCTGCCAGTGGACCGCGCCTGAGCGGGCGTCGAGGCAGGAGATCACGCCGTTGTCGCTCACCATGTAGAGTTCGTCGCCGACCAGAAGCGGGGAGGCGTTGCGCGGCACCGCTTTCGTCGTCTTCCAGGCGACCCGGTCGTCGCCGAGTTCCCCCGTGCCGTCGAGGGGGAGGGCGTAAAACACCGGCGTGTCGTAGCCGGAGCTCACGAACGTCAGGCCGAAGCCGGTGACCGGGCGCGGCACATTGGAATAGCCGCCGGGATAGCGGAAGCGCCAGCGCTCCACGCCGCTCTCCGGGGTGTAGGCGATCACAAACTCACCGCCGCAGCTGACAACGACTGGCTTGCCGTCGACCGTGGCGAGCGTCGGGGTGGAGTAGGCCATCCGTCCCTCACCGCGCGGCTGGCGCCACACTTCCTTCCCCGTTGTCTTGTCGAGGGCGACAACGAACTGGATGTCGGTGCCATCGCAGGCGATGACGAGGAGATCGCCCACCACGACGGGCGAGCCGGCCGGGCCGTGGCGGTGGTTGTAGTCGAGCTTCGTCTTCCAGAGGATCTCCCCGTCCCGCGACAGGCAGGCGGTGCCGTGGCTGCCGAAGTGGACGAACACCCGCTCTCCATCGATGACCGGCGTCGGCGAGGCGTGGCTGTTTTTGGTGTGCACGCTCCCCGGCTCGGCGGGGGCGAAGACTTCGATCGACTGGTCTAGAGCGCCGCTGGCGGCATCGAGCCGGAGGACCCGCAGCGAGCGGCCGTCGTCGACGCCGGTCGTGAGCCAGATCTTCCCGCCGGCGATCGCCGGGGAAGACCACCCCAGCCCGGGGATGTCGGTCTTCCAGACGACATGCTCCTCGGCGCTCCAGGTGAGCGGGAGCCCCTGCTCGTCGGAGTGCCCCTGCTGCCCCGGCCCACGAAACTCCGGCCAGTCGGCCGCCCGGCTGACGGTGGCGGCGGCAAGAAGAATGCCGATGACGCTCGGCAGGAGGGATCGAGTGGGCATCGGAGGGCTCCGGGGGGAAAGGAGCCGGCAGGATACCAGGGGGGATGGCCGCCGCGTCGACAACGCGCCGGGCATGGCCTACGCTTCGTCAAGGGGAGGGCCCGTTGGCGGCGTCGACCGGTTGGAGCCGTCCCCTTCCCGTCCCAAAAGGCTCTGTCGGCTGCTGGCCCACGAGAGTGTTCCCATGTCCCCTGCCCCGACTCCCCGTCCTGCTGCTCCCCGGCCCGCTGCCGACGGCCGCCGGCAAGGGCCGCGCTCCCCCGTCTCGGCCGGGGCGCGGTGGACGCCGGCCAGGCTGGCGATCGTGGGGGTGCTCGCCGTCGCCGCCGCCGCCCTGATAGTCCGTGGCGTCGTCAGTTGGAACGAAGCCCGCGCCGAACGGCTGGCGACGGCCTGTCTGCAGGCCCATCGGGCGGAGGATTACGCCGTCGAGGAAAAGCTCGCCCGGGACTGGGTGGCGGCCTTGCCGGGAGCCGCGGAACCGCTCTTCTTTCTCGCCCAGGCCCAACTCGGCCTGGGGAAGCAACGCGAGGCCGCCGAGACGCTGGGGCGGCTTCCAGATGGCGACCGGCTGACGCTTACCGCCCTG
>CAJAYZ010000672.1 GCA_903949225.1 uncultured Planctomycetaceae bacterium | reverse complement strand
GTGGCGGGATGGTCGGGCATCGAAGAGCCTCGGTGTGATCAGCCCCGGGCGTGTGGCGGGGCAGGGGAGGGGGGAGCGTGGCCGGTGTAGCTGATTCGCGATGCCCAGGCGAGCGCGGGGCGTTCGACGAGGATGAAGAGCAGCCAGGCCGCGACGAGCGACGAGCCGATCCCGGCGGCCAGCGCGACGAGGTCAACAAGCGTCCCGCTCCCCATGCGGCTGACGAGACTGACGGCCCGCGAGCCGATCGGCTCATGGAGCAGGTAGAAGGAATAGGTGTGGCTCGCGGCCGCCACGATCCACGGATGATGGGGGAGCGACACGAAGGCGATTCCCAGGCTCGCAAGAGCCCCCGCCAGAGCGCCGGCAGGGCTTCCGGTCGCGGCGGCGACGATCGCTGACGCCGCGATCACCGAAAGAAACGCCGGCGTGGTGAGCAGCCCTGAAAAACGCTGAAAGGCGGCGATCCCCATGAGGAACAGCGGGAGCCACTGGAGGAGCCAGGGGGAATGAACGGCGGCCGGCCCGGTGACGAGATCGACCGCGGCCCAGGAGGCGGCGAGCCCGAGGGCGTGAAAGCCGAGGTGAACCGGCGCCGACTTCGACACGATCAACGGGAGGAGGGCCACGGCGGCGAGATAAAACTGGCACTCGATCCCGAGCGTCCAACAATTGCCGTTGTACCAACCGAGCCCGAGGACGCCATTGAGGTAGCCGACATGGGCGAGCGTCGTCGTCCAGGGGAATGTCGGTGCGGGGCCGACCGAACCGAGAAACCGCCATTCGAGCCAGATCAGCAAAGCTGAGATTGCCGAGGCAACGAAGTACGGCGGATCGAGGCGGAGGGTGCGTTTGAGGATGAATCGGCCAGCGTCGCGGGGCCAGGAGAATCCGCCGCGAGCGAGGGCCCAGGGGATGATGAACCCCGAGACGACGAAGAACACCTGGACGCCGGTGAAGCCCCAGTGCGTCGTCGATCGGACGAACTCGCTGCGGGTGCGAAACCCGAAGTGGTACCACATCACCGACAGCGCGGCGACGATGCGGAGGAGGTCGACGATCGCCAGCCGGGAAGCCGGCGGCCGGCGTGGGGCGCCGTCCGAGGCACGCATCGTTCAGTTGCCTGCGGCGAGATGGGTGTCAAACCAATCGAGCATCGCCCGGAACATCGTCTCGTTGCCGGCGGCGTCGAAGCCGTGGCCGGCCCCTTCAATGACGACGAGGTCGGCTGCCACGTCGCTGGCCCGCAGGGCATCGCGGATTTTCTCGCTGTGCCACAGGGGCACCAGTTCGTCCTTGTCGCCGTGGACCATCAGCGACGGGGCGTCGTCGTCGGAGACCTGCTTGAGCGGGGAGTAGCTGTCGCCGTTCTCGCGGGGGAACTTGAGCGCCGGGAACTTCTCCAGGTAGCCCGCCGCCGGGTCGAGGTAGGGGGTGAGATCGGTCGGCGGGAAGACCGCAGCCACGGCCGCCACACGCGGCTTGTCGTCGCGGCCCCGGGCAGCGGCGTTGGTTGTCGTGCCGAGCATGAGCGAGAGGTGACCGCCGGCGCTGAAACCGAAAATGCCGAGGCGGTTGCGGTCGATGTGGTGCTCGGCGGCATGGTCGGTGACATGCTCGAGGGCCGATCGCACGTCCGTGACGATTTCGGGGATGAGGTACTTCGGGCTGCTGCCGTGACGAACGGCGCAGACCGTGTAGCCGCGGTCGAGAAAGGGCTTCGTGAATGGGAGCATCGCCGCGGGGGGCATCCACTGCGACACCCAGCCGCCGCTGACCATGAGGAGAAGGCAGGGGCCGGGCTTGTCGCCGGCGCTTGCCGGACGGAAGACGTCGTACGTGAGCGCCATGCCATCCTTGTGGCCATAGACGACATCGGGCGTGATCGTCACTCCGGGGATCGCCGCTTCATCGGCGCGCCCTGGGGCAGCCAGCAGGGAGGCCACGAGGAAGAGCGTGGCGGAGAGGAGGGGCTGAAGAACATCGAACTTGATCATGGCATGTTCCTCGTGGAGCGGATCCGGCGGATGAGGGCGTTGGTGGAGCTGTCGTGGCGGAGCTCAGGGGCGACGGGGCTCTCGAGCTCGGGAAGGATCCGCCCTGCGAGCGCCTTGCCGAGCTCCACACCCCACTGATCGAAGCTGTTGATGTTCCACACCATCCCCTGCGTGAACACGC
>CAJAYZ010000671.1 GCA_903949225.1 uncultured Planctomycetaceae bacterium | reverse complement strand
CTGCCGGGCCTGTGAATCCCTCCGGCTTCTCCTTCGGCCCGAGCGCCTCGCCGTGGTGCTTCTCGAGGGCGGGCTTGAAATCAAATGTGTCCATCGGGCTCGCGCCGCCGTTCATGAACAGCTGGATGACGCGGCGGACCTTCGCCGGATGATGGAGCCCACCGAGCGGCCAGGAATGATCGGCGACCGCAGCGCCTTCGGCACCCCGACCCTCCCCCGCGAGAAGATGCGCAAGCGCCACCGACCCGAAGCCGCCGCCGGCAGCAGCGAGGAGATCACGGCGTGAAGGAAGCAGGAGCGACATGGCAGAAACCCTCGTCCGTCGTTGTCCCTCAATCGACAAACAAAAAATCATCGGCGTTGAACAGCGCCCGGGCGACCGCTTCGAGCCCGTGTCGATCGGCGAGATCCACAAGCTCCGCTGTCTCTTCCGAGGTCGGCTGGCGCTGCCAGGTCCACTGCACCATCCGCCCGATCTTCGCTTGGAGCGGATCGGCGGCGGGGTCGGGGGCGGCCGCTTCGGCGCGGCGGGCGAGATGCCGGGCATGGTGGAGCACGAAGCGATTGTTGGCGAGGACGAGGGCCTGGAGCGGGGAGGCTGAAAAGCCACGCGTCGGGGAGAGGAGGCCGAGATCGGGGAAGTCGAGGGCGTCGAAGAGGGGATCGGGAATGCCGCGCCACACGATTCGATAGATGCTGCGCCGGGTGGCGCCGGGGGAATCCCAATCGAAGGCGTCGTAGTCGAGGATCGGCGTCAGCTGGGCGCCGGGGCGCTGCGAGAAGTGCGCCACCGCCGGGCCGCCGCGGGTGTCGTCCAAGCGGCCGGAGGCGTGAAGGATGCCGTCGTAAAAACTCTCGGCGTCGAGCCGGTGCGGCGACATCCGGGCGAGGAGCCGATTGTCGGGATCGCGCGCGAAGAGTTCTGGGGAGGGCTCGGAGCTGCGGCGGTAGGCGGCGCTTGTGCAGATGAGGCGGTGGATCGCCTTGAGGGAACCGGTGCGTCGAATCTCGGCGGCGAGCCAGTCGAGGAGCTCGGGGTGGCTCGGCGTGCCCCCCATCCGGCCGAAGTCGCCGGGGGTGTCGCAGAGGCCGCGGCCAAAGTGCCACTGCCAGACCCGATTGGCGATGCTCCGCCAGGTGAGCGGGTTGCGCTCGTCAACGAACCAGTCGGCAAGCGCCGCCCGCCGGGCCGATTCGGGTGTGCCGGCTGGGAACTCGAACCGGGAAGGGAGCCCGGGGATCGCCGACAAGGCGCCGGGGCCGACGAGGCCTTGAGGCTTGTCGAGGTCGCCCCGCTTGAGGACATGAATCTCGCGCGGCGCCGGGAAGACGATCGTGCCGCGTTCGTTCACGGCCGTGGTGGCGGCGGCGTAGAGCTTGTGGGGGGCGGGGAGTTTCTTGAGCTCAGTGTGGGCCTGGCTTGCGAGGATCGCGGAAGCGATTGAGGCCTGTAGGGCCCTGGTGCGGGAGGCGGCGGGGATGGCGAGGGCTTCCTCGGCGGCCGCAGGGAGGGCGATCGCGGCGTCGGGGTCGCCTGATGTGGCGGAGAGGCGGAAGCGGCCGATGGTGTGGGCGCCGCCGTGGATCTGGCGAAGGGAAATCGCGAGCGTGTCATCG
>CAJAYZ010000670.1 GCA_903949225.1 uncultured Planctomycetaceae bacterium | reverse complement strand
CGACCGAGGCGGCGCCATGCTGAGCATCGCCCCTCCGCCGACGATCTATCTCCACGCCGGCGCCACCGACATGCGAAAGAGCTTCGACGGCCTGTCGGGAATCATTCGCGGCAGTTTCGGCGGCGATCCGGCCGACGGCAGCCTGTTTCTTTTTGTGAACAAACGTCGCGATCGGCTCAAGGCCCTGTGGTGGGACGGGGACGGCTTCGTGCTCTGGTACAAGCGGCTCGAGCAGGGCACCTTCGAGACGGTGGCTTCGCGAAGCGGCGAGCCGCGCGTGCGGATCGACTCGACGCAACTGGCGATGATCCTCGGCGGCGTGCGGCTGGAGACGGCCCATCGCCGGAAGCGATACCAGCGGGTGATCGCCTGAAAAAAGAGCGCCTGCCAAAATGGCGCTTGCGCATCGGCATCGAGCGCTCTATGCTGCGCGCATGGTGAAGAAACTCATCCTTCCGAACGATCTGGCCGCGTGTCACGCGATGATCGCAGAGCATGCCGCCTTCGCGACGAAGCACGAGTCGATGCTCGCCAAGAAGGATCAGATTATCGAGCAGCAGGCGATCGAGATCGCGAAGCTCGAGAAGGAGCGCGACGCCGCCCTCCAGCTCGCCTTCCGGAAGAAGATCGAGCGCTACCTCGCCGATCCAAAGCAATTCGTGCTCGACTTTGGTGACTCGCCCGAGGTGGCCGACGCCGCGGCGGGGATCGCCGATGCCGCTCTTGAAATGGTGGGGGGCTACGAGCGGCGCAAGCCGGGCACGGAAAAGCCCCGCTCGGAAGCGCTTCCGGCCCATCTTCCCCGCTACGAAGTGAAGCTGCCGGTGCCCGCCGATCTCAAAGAGTGCCCGACGCACGGCGAGCGGGAAGTGATTGGCTTCGACTGGCAGGAGACGCTCGAAGTCGTGCCGCCGAAGCTCATCGTGCGACGCACCGGGATCCCGAAGCTCGCCTGCAAGAAGGCACCAGAGTGCGGAGTGGTGGAGGCTGATCGACCGGTCGGCCTCATCGAGGGAAACAAGTACGACACGAGCGTGGCGGCGGAGATCGTCGTCGACAAGTACGCCTATCACATCCCGATCTACCGCCAGCAGGATCTGTTTGCGTCATGCGGATGGACGCCGTCGCGGGGCACGCTGCTCAACATCCAGAAATCAGCTGCGGAGCTTCTCCGGCCGCTCGTGATGCACCTCCGGGAGGTGGTGCGTGCGGGGCCAGTGATTGGCACCGACGACACGACGGTGACGCTGATCACGCCCCAGGAAATGCCCGATTTCGACCCCTCGGATCCGAAGTCCGCCCGTGCGCGCGAGGTGATCGCGGCTGCGCTCGAGCCGCGTCGCGCGAGCGTGACGGCGCGGATGTGGGCCTATCGAAGCGTGACCGCGCCGATCAACCTCTTCGATTTCACCGTCAGCCGTCATCGCGACGGCCCGGAGATCGTCTTGAGTGGCTTCGAAGGGACGATCCTCGCCGACTGCTACGCGGGCTACGAATCGATCGAGCTGGGCAGCGCCGGAAAGATCCGTCGCGCGGCCTGCGTGGCCCATGCGCGCCGCAAGG
>CAJAYZ010000669.1 GCA_903949225.1 uncultured Planctomycetaceae bacterium | reverse complement strand
CGGCCGCCCGACGCCGGTCGTCGACCACGGCAAGCCGATCGAAGAACTGATGGGCTGACGAAGACGGCGGCGCCCACGGCCGCCGCAGCGACAGGGGGCCATCGATGCGAAGGACACGGTTCACACGGCGTCGGGCCGTCGCCGCCGGTGCCGCTTTGGCGCTCGCGGGGCAGGGGGGATTGTGGCGCTCGGCCCGGGCCGATGACGCCGTGGCCGTGGCTTCCCCGCTCGATCGAGTGTCCATCGCGATCCTCGGCTGTGGGATCCGCGGCCCGGCCCATGCCGAAGAACTGCTCTCCGGCCGGCATGGGGCTCGCGTGAGCTGGGTCTGCGATCCCGACCGCGGCCGTGCCGAGAAGCTCGCCGACCAGATCGCCCTCAAACAGACGTCGCGGCCGCGCGTCGCCTCCGACCTCCGCACGCCGCTCGACGATGACTCACTCGATGCCGTCATCGTCGCCACGCCGAATCACTGGCATGCTCTGGCCGCGATCCTGGCGATGGAGGCCGGGAAGGACGCCTATGTCGAAAAGCCGGTCTGTCATTCGATCGAGGAGGGGCAGCGGCTGGCAGCGACGGCCGCCCGCACAGGGCGCATCTGCCAGGGGGGCACGCAGGCCCGCTCGCTCCCCTGCCTCCGCGAGGCGCGCGCCTTCCTCGCCGCCGGCGGGATCGGCAAGCCGACGCTCGCCCGGATGCTCTACACGGGCCACCGAGCGCCGATCGGCGGCCCGGGCGCTTTCCAGCCACCGGCAGGGGTCAACTACGACCTCTTCTGCGGCCCCGCGCCCCTCGCGCCACTTTCGCGGCCGCATTTTCACTACGACTGGCACTGGTTTTGGGCGACGGGCGACGGCGATCTGGGCAACAACGGGATCCACTTTCTCGACGCCGCCCGGACCATGCTCGGCCTCTCCGGGCCCGGCTCGGCGACGCTCTCCTTCGGCACCCGTGCAGGCTACGCCGACGCCGCCGAGACGCCCCACACGCAGACGAGCCTGACGCTCTTCCCCGACGTGACCCTCGTCACCGAGATCCGCAATCTCAAGGATGTCGCCGACGTCGACGGGCTGGGGATGGGCGTGCAGATTCACGGCACCGAGGGAAGCGTCGTCTGGAAGGCACACAGCCCGGAGGTGGCCGTCCTCGACCCCGCCGGCATGCCGGTGAAGACACTTTCCGGCGAGGGGAACCATTTCGAAAAGCATGTCGCCAACTTCCTCGCCGCGGTCCGGGCCCACGATCCGCAACGCCTCGCCGCCGAGATCGGCGAAGGAGTGCAGTCGACGGCGCTGTGCCATCTCGGCAACATCTCCTATCGGCTCGGCACGGAACTCGCGCCCGAAGAGATCGTCGCCCGGATCGACGCCCGGCAGCCGAAGGACGACGCGGCAACACTCGTCGACCGCGTCCACCGGATGCTCGTGGCCAATGGCTGCGAGCCCGCCGGCGGCATGATCCGCTGCGGAGAGTGGGTCGAGACGGCGACGGGCAAGGCGACGAGCGCCGCGGCGCTCGCTGCCGACAGCGGGCCTGTGCTCACCGCCGGGCCGGCCCGCGATCTCGAGCGTCTGGAGTATCGGGCGCCGTTTCTCCTCCCGCCGGCGCGGGGGTGACTCTTGCGGAGATAGGCCAGGGGCCGCGCTTGCCCCGGTGCCCGCTTTAGAAGATCGCCCGGATGGGAGAGCCGGTGGCGATGCGATGTGGCCGGCCGAGCGGGTCGTGGACCTCCCGGGCCGGATCGATCCCAAACCGCCAGTAGATCGTCGCGGCCAGATCCCCCGGCGTGACCGGTTCGGCCACGGGATGGGCACCGATCCGATCGCTTTGTCCGTGGATCGCGCCCCCCTGGATCCCGCCGCCGGCCAAGAGCACCGAGTAGCAATGGGGCCAGTGGTCGCGGCCGGCGCCGGAATTGATCTTCGGCGTCCGCCCGAACTCCCCCATCGCCACGACGAGCGTCGATTCGAGGAGGCCACGCTCGTCGAGATCGGCAATCAGCGCGGCGAGCGACCGATCGGCGATCGGGAGGAGATGGTTCTTGTGCTGGCTCGCGCACTTGGCGTGGGCGTCCCAGTTTTGCCCCTGCTGGCGGTAGTCGTAGACATTCACGAACGGCACCCCCGCCTCGACCAGCCGCCGGGCCACGAGGAGATTCTGGCCGCGCATCTGTCGTGCCACCCCCATCTCGCCGCCACCGCCGTTGACCTCGCCGGCGGGGAGGGGATCGGCTGTGAAGCCGTAGGCCTCGCGAACCCGCGCCGGCTCGCGCGAGACATCGAGCGCCTCCCGGATCGCCTCCGATTCGAGGAGGCGACAGGCCCGATCGGTGAAGGCGGCGAAGGGATTGGCCCCGGGCACCGCGCCGGTGGCGCGATCGAGGGCCGAGAGGAGGCCGAGGCGGCCGGCGCGGCGGACGGCGTCGGAGCCCTGCCGCGGCAGGAGGGCATCGACGGGATACGTCCGCGCCACCGGATCGACGTCGATGAGGAGCGGATCGTGCGCCGCGCCGAGGAAGCCAGCCCCCTGGCAGGGAACGGGATGGACGTTGCGGAACACATGCGGCAGCGAGGCGAAAGGCACCTCACCGACCGGCGCCGGATTGAGGGCCGAGACGACACTTCCATGGGAGGGATAGAACTGCCGCGTCGGCACGAACAGCTCCCGATCCGGCCCCTCGAGGGGCCGGCCAGTGAGGGCATGGATCGAAGCCGAATCGTGGAGATTCGCCTGGTGGTGCATGCTCCGCACGAGCGCGATCTTATCCATCACCCGGGCAAGCCCCGGCAGATGCTCGCAGATCTGCACGCCGGGCACCGCGGTGGAGATCGAGGCAAACTCCCCGCGAATGTCGGCGGGAGCCGTCGGCTTCATGTCAAACGTATCGAGATGGCTCGGACCGCCGTACCAGAAGAGGAGGATGCAGGCGCGGATCGGCCTGGCCACAGCCACCTCGGCCCCGGCGACGCGGGCCCGGAGAAGGCCGCCGAGCGACAGCCCCAGGCCCCCGCCGATCCCGGCGCCGATGGAGAGATCAAGAAACGCACGCCGCCCCAGGCCAAGGCCACTGGTACGGGCCGGTCTCCTCATCCCACGTCTCATCGGAAGGGGCTCACGGGACCATGGGTCAACGGTCGATGGCGGCCGTTTCGCCGGCCGGCAGCGGAACCTGGTCGGGCGACGTCAGGTAGGCGACGAGGTCGCGGACGTCTTCGTCCGAGAGCTTCGAGAGCAGACCTTCGGGCATGAGCGACTGCTGCTGCACCACCTGCTCGGCGATGTCGTGGCGGTCGAGGACGATCGGCGCCTGGGCGGTCTGGACGGTGAGCGTCCGCTCATCGGCGGCGCTGATCACACCGGTGATCGCCCGGCCGTCGGCAAGGACGAACGACACCGCCCGGAAGTCGGCCCCGACACTCGCGCCAGGGTCGATGACGTTCTCGAGGAGGTAGTCGAGGTTTTTACGGTTGGAGCCAGTGAGATCGGGGCCGAGCTTGCGCCCTTCGCCAAACAACACATGGCAGCTCGCGCAGTCCCTGGCGAAGAGCGTCCGGCCATGCCCGCGGTCGGCCGCTGCGACAACCTCGGCCGAGAGTTCGCTCCGCCAGCGCTCGATGAGTTCCTTCTTGTCAGCCGCACTGACCCGCACCTGCCCCCACAGCTTCCCGAGCCGCTCCGCGAGCGCCGCATCGCCGAAATCGGCAATCTGCCGGGCATGGAAGGCGGAGATCTCCTCGGCCCGGATCTGCCCCCCCTCGACTGCATCGAGAAGCTTGGCCGCGTAGGCCGGGCGGGAAGCAAGGAGATCGACGAGGGCCGAGCGGTCGGCCGGGGAATAGATCCCGGCGGGCCCGAGGGCCTTGGCTGGGGTGTCGGGATGGTCATACCGGGCCAGGCCAGCAAGCGCCTCGGCGATCACGGGACGGTCGCCAAGGAGCCCCTGGAGGAGCGTGGCGCCATCCTCGGGCACCGTGGCCACGAGCGTCCGCACCGCCTGGCGACGGGCCTCAGGCGCGGCTGAGCCGTCGAGGGCCACCTGTCGAACGGTCTCCATCCCCCGCCCTTCGCCGAACAGGACATCGAGCTCGCGGACGGCCTGCACGGTGGCCTCGTCGGGGGAGGCGGCGAGGGCCGCCGACATTTCCGCATAGCCGGCCGGCGGGGAGGCCTGCCGCCAGCCACGGAGGCCGTCGGCCAGTCCGGTGACGAGATCGCGACGTCGCGAGGAATCGCCGTCGACGGCCGACTTGAGGAGCGTCGCCACGAGCTCGGGGCGCTCGTCGACACGCCCTGCCACCCACCGGGCGAGGTTGTGGCGGAGCTGTGGCAGCGCCGCAGTACCGGCGAGGGCCACTGCCGCATCGGGATGCCGGGCGACCGACGGCGCGAGCCCAAACCAGACGAGCTTTGGAAACTGGGCGTCGGCAGCGAAGGTGTCGTGGGCGGCAAGCGCCCCGGCAAGGCTCCAGGCCGGGCCATCGGCGAGCCGACCGACGGCCGAGGCGAGATGGAGCTGCACAGGGCCTGCCAGATCGGTAGCCGCCAAGGCAACAAGCCGCTCGACGACCGCCGGCGAAGGCTGCCGCCCCCCTGGCGAACAGGCGTCGACGAGGAGCCGCACGCCCCAGCTGCGCACAAACGGATCGCTGTCGCCGAGGCTCTTCAAGAGGAAGGCCTCGTCGAGGGCTCGAGTCTGGTTAATCGCAGTCTGGTCGATCGCGGGCTGGTTGATCGCAGCCAGGGCCCACAGGGCGCGGAGGCGGTGAGCAGGATCAGCCGCCCCGGCGGCGCGTTCGCGAAGCCAGGCGATGTCGGCGGCGAGGTCGTCGCCGCGTAGCGCCCGCTTCTGCCACTCGCGCACCGCCGCGCGGCTCCACCACTGGTCGGCGACGAGGAGATTGCCGCGGAGCGCCGTCCCCTCGAGCCCGGCGACATCGACGCCGGCCGGGGTTCGCGGGGCCCCATAGACGAGCTTGTAGATCCGGCCGCTCGTGCGATGGACGCCATCGTGATCGTGGCACTCGCCGGTGTCGGACCAATCGGCGATATAAACCCCGCCGTCGGGGCCGCTGACGAGATCCATGCCGCGATAGAACGGATCAGCGATGAAGCAGAGATCGTCGCCATGCGACGCGGTGTAGCCGGCCCCGAGCGGCGCGAGACGGTCTTGGTTGATCCGCCGGCCGTGGAGGTTGAGGGTGAACACGCCGCCGCGGTACTCCTGCGGCCAGTTCGTGCCGCCGTAGATCATCAGGCCGATGTGGGCATGGCCGCCGCCGGCGGCGCTGGTCTTGTCGGAGACACCGAAGCGGATGTCGCTCCACTTCTCGCCGGTGTCCCAATGGACATGGTCGGCCACCTGCGGGACGAGGTCGTAGACATGCGACTCCAGATCCGTGCCATACATCCGCTCGGTGTGGGCGCCGTAGACCGCATGCCAGAGATGGCCGATGACGGTGTTTATGACGAACGTCTCGCCATGCTCGTCGAAGTCGGTCCCCCAGGAGTTTGTCATCCCGGAGATCACCCCCTCGACGACCTTGCGGCCGGGGTGGTAGCGCCACACGCCGGTGTTGATCTCGACGCGCTGCGAATCCCCCGCGCCGGGGACGCCGATCCGCGACGTTCCCTGGATCCCGTGCCGGGCCCACAGCCAGCCATCCGGGCCCCACTTGAGGCCGTTGCAGGGGGTGTGGCCGACGCTCGTCTCGTTGATGCCATCGAGGACGATCTCGGGGGGGCCGTCGGGGACGAGATCCTCGTTGCGATCGGGGATGAAGAGGAGGTGGGGCAGATCGATCACCCACACCCCGCCGAGTCCGACCGCCACGCTCGTCAGTCGCGTGCCGCCATCCCAGAACACCTTCCGCTCGTCGTGCTTGCCGTCGCCGTCGGTGTCGGTGAGCACGGTGACCCGGTCGCGGAGCGTGTCATCCCACCCGCCGAGGTTGCTCCCCGCCCAGGTGAAGTTCTCCGCCACCCACACCCGGCCTCGTGCATCGGTACACAGGCCGATCGGATTTTGGACGTCGGGTTCGGCGGCAAAGACCTGGAGCGCGAAGCCGGGGGGGAGCTTGGCCGTTCGGCAGACCTCGGCCGGGTCCATCGGTGTCTCGGTCGACTTCTCAGTGTTCGGCGGCGTGGGGAAATCGTCGGCGGAGGCGCCCGCCCCGAGGAACATCGAGCTGGTCATCAACCCGAGCATCGTGACCGATCGGAGCCAAGCGTTG
>CAJAYZ010000668.1 GCA_903949225.1 uncultured Planctomycetaceae bacterium | reverse complement strand
TGGCATCCGAGGTGACGTAGGCCATATCGAGTTCGATCCGCCCAGCACAGCCGAGGTAGTTGGTGACGTGGTGATTCGACGTGATCGGATCGGGAGCTTCGTCGTTGAGGTAGTAGCTCGAGCCGGCCGTTGGGTCGAGCGTTATGAAGGTCGTGAACTCCGCAGACCCGCCCGTCTTCCGGGCCCCCTCGGCATTGTCCGACGGGCAGATCAGCCCGGCCAGCCGCGTGCCGGTAACGGCATTGACCTGCGGATAAACGAAGTAATTTTGCCGCCTCGGGTCGCTGCCGTTGCCGTAGGTGGCGAAGTCGGCGGGGTTCATCCTCATGTTGCTCGGAAACGGCTGATAGACCTGCGTCTGCTCCATGTAGGGAAGGAGATAAATGAGGTGGCCGACGAGCGTGTAATCGTTCCAGCCTTTGCCCGCGGCGAGATCGCCGAAGGCCTTCGGAACGATCTGCGAAGGGGGGAGCTTCCTCGTCGCCGATTCATAGTTGAGCAGTGCAAGACTCACCTGCTTCATGTTGTTGGAGCAGGCACTGCGGCGGGCCGCTTCGCGCGCCGACTGGACGGCCGGCAGCAGAAGTCCGACGAGCGTACCGATGATGGCGATCACGACGAGCAGTTCGACCAGCGTGAAACCGTGACGGTGCGTTCCGGCACGGCTCGAATCTTGAAGGACCATGAGTTCACCCCGCGAGAAAGAAGTAAAGATCCGATGATGCTTTGGGCAGCTGTAACGACGGCTCATAGGTTGCAAATGCTGCGCCAACAGTTCGGATTTCTTCCGTGCAGAGATCGAGCGGGGTGATCGATGGCTTCGCCGGGGCTCGAAACTGCGATAAATCCGCAGAAAATGCCGGTCGAGGACGGGGTTGAGCGGTGTTCTGGCCGTCCGGCGGTCGCCTCCTGACGGTCGGCAACGGGCTGGGGCCCAAGCACGGCAGCGCGCCGTGCAGGCAGCCGCTGCACGATGAATTGGCAATGCCCCCGTTCCGGAGAACGGACACCGCAGAGCCGGTCACTGAGGCGGGCGGGCAGCGAGGAGCATTTCCAGGTAGCTCCGCCGTTCCGGGGGGCCACACCCGAGCTCGGCGGCGAGCGATTGGAGGCAGGAGAGGGCGGGCGGAATCTCCTCCTCGCTTGCCACGATTTCCAATTCGAGGAAATCCCCCAGCCCCGTCACCGTATCGATCGCCACCTCGACGTCACGGCCTTGCCAGGCAACCCGGGCCGGCCGGCGGCACTTCACCACCTCCCAGACGCGGCGGAAACCGAGGGCCATGAGGAGCTCTGACCAGATCTCGAGCGTGGCCGCTCCCCCGGCTGCAGGGGGAAACGCGGCCAAGGGGAGCTCGATCTCGCGCCGTGTCTTGGCGGCCTGGCCGATCCTTGGCCCCTTCCAGGTGATCGCCACGGCATCCCCCTCACGGCGGAGCCGGAGGGCCTCGTCGGTCTGGGCGAAATCCCGCGAGGGATGGGCAAAGTAGACGTCGGCCTGCTCGATCGCCGGGCGGAAGCAGGCGGCGAGCCCGACGAGCGCCGCTTCGACCCCTGCCCCACGGGAGAGCGGAAACTTCAGTTCAACCTCGTACACTGCAAGGCACTCCTCGCTTGGGCCCACCAGCGGCCGGTTCCGGGGCCGCTGGCACCGGCGGGCCCCATCCCTCTTTTCTCTCCGCTCGCATGATACTCGCGCTCCACTGCCGCCCCGCCCGACTGGTCCTGGGCGTCCTGGCAGGATCCTTTCTGGCAATCCTCCTCGGCGCGGGATGCGTCGGGCCGCAGACGCCCCACCCCGCCGTCGGCAAGCGGGTGGGGAGCGTGCCGCTCGTGGCGATCCTCGATCCTGGCCGACCCGCGCCCACGTTCGCCGGCCGCGTCACGCTCCTCAACTTCTGGGGCACCTGGTGCCCCCCCTGCCGCCGCGAGTTGCCCGGCCTGGGACGGATCGCCTCGAGACTTGCCGACGACGATCGATTCCAACTCGTGGCGGTGTCGTGCGGCCCCGGGGGCCCCGATGACCTCGACGAGATCACCGCCGACACGAAGCGATTCCTCGACCGGGAGCGGATCGCGATCGAGCCCTGGTGTGATCCCCGCGGCATGGTGCGGATGCTGTTCTCCGAGGCCTACGGCTTCGAGGCATTCCCCACCACCTATCTGATCGGCTTCGATGGTCGCATCCGCCGCGTCTGGGCCGGCTACCGCAACCGCGACGAGGCGGAGATCGCCGCCGCCCTGGTCGAGGCGCTCAAGAATGAGCCCCGGGATGAGCTCCGGGAATAGCCGCGGCGCCTGGCGACGGAGGCTTTAGCCGCTCGAGAAAAAGGGCAGCCATGGCGGCCGGATCAGCGACGCTTGTGATCGCAGCGGCCACGGCCACACGCTGCCAACCGAGGGCGCGGAGGTCGTCGAGGCGATCGAGCGTCACGCCGCCGATCGCGAACGCCGGCAGCGCGATCGTGGCGGCGACCTCGGTGAGAAACTCCTTCCCCGCATGGCTTCCAAAGGATTTCGTGGACGAAGGAAAACAGGGGCCGACGCCGAGATAGTCGGCTCCCCCGCGGACGGCAGCGAGCGCTTCGCCGATGTCGTGCGCGGTGCACCCCACGACCGCCCCCGGGCCGGTGACGCGCCGCACGAGGTCGAGGGGGAGATCGTCGCTGCCGAGGTGAACCCCCCCCGCTCCCACTGCCACGGCGACATCAGGACGATCGTTGACGATGATCAGCGTGTCGGCCGCCGACCGGCGTCTGGCCAACTCGACCGCCAGACGGACGCGACCGACGAGCGCCGGGACGGTGAGCGATTTGTCGCGCACCTGAATCATCCGCACCCCGGCGTCGAGCAAGCCCTCGACGAGGGTGCCGAAACGGCGTGCATCCGCCCCGCCATCGACGAGCACACAGAGCGTGATCCCCGCCAGGCGTTCGCTCGCCCGATTGGCAGAGGCATCGAGCGCCCGCCAGGCCCCCGCGGCCCCCTGAGGATCGATCCCCTCCTCGAGGGCGCGTGCGCCTTCGGGCCGCCGGGGGGTGGGGCTGCTTTGGTTGCCGGAGGGAAATGCCATGGCCGTGTTGTACCACCGCCGCAGCGGCCAGCCATCGTGTTTTCAGCCCTTCCAGCTGCCCGTGGAAAAAGTCATCCATGACCTTTTTCCACTGAGGAC
>CAJAYZ010000667.1 GCA_903949225.1 uncultured Planctomycetaceae bacterium | reverse complement strand
TCCTCCTCTCCTGGCAGACCACTGAAGCCAACTGGAACCACGGCCGCCAGCCGGCAGCGGAGGTGTTCGATGACGATCTCCGCCTCCGGCTCGATGCCGAGCCCGACCGCCTCGGCCGTCAACTCGCCATGCTCTCCTGGAGCTTCGGGCAGTACGCCAGGCATCTTCGAGCGGAGGCCGTGATCCGCTACGAGGATCTGATCGCCACCGGCGGGGGGGCGCTTGCGCTGGTCGCCCCCGCTGCCGGGACGCTCGTCGCGCCGCTCTGCAGCCGCAATGCCAACCCGGTCTACGGCGGGCTTGATGTCGCGGCGATCGCCGGTCGCCTCCTTGCCACGAGCGGGCCGCAGTGGGATTTCTATTCCCGCGACGCTGTTCGGGCGCTCGTCGACCAGCTCGCGTCGCCGGGAAGCGGAGCGGCAAGCGAGAAGGCTCGCGGCTGAGTTCCGCATCTTGCCCAGTCTCACCGAGGCCTCACCGCGATGCACCACCGCGGTGAGGGGGCCTCCCTGTTCTGGTGAGAACGGCGTTTTCCCCTGTGAATCGCGGGTTTCTGACCGCTGCCAGCGGAGGAGATCGGGGCGTCTCACTCTTTCGGTGATTCGCATTCTGGTGAGACCGTCCTGCCGCCATCGGGCCGGGAATCGATTTCCAACGGAAAAATAGCCCCTTTCGGATTTTTCGCTCCATCCGGCGCGATTGGCACGGCGAGTGCATTCCATCCTTTCAGTCCGAAAGGAACGCCCCCGTTCCCGATCGCTTGTGCGGCTGGCTGGGGGTGAACCGACCGGAGCTTGTGTGGATTTCGTCGGTTCTTCCCGGTCCCAGGTCGCTGGGGGAGGAATCGCGGGTTTTCCTTCGAAGCTCGCTCTGGTCGGTGTCCCTTCGGTGCTGTTCGGTGCTGTTCCGTGTCCGGCTTTGGTGGTTTGGTCCCCCGTTCCGAATCCCCAGTCCCCAGTCCTTGGAGAGATCGCCATGAACACAGGGAAGTCCCCGTCGGCCGGTTTGTCCTGCGGAGTCACGCTCCACGACCTCGGTCTGTGCACGGTGCCGGTTGGAATCCTCGTCGCCTCGATCCTGACGCTGCTGTGAAGACCTGCTGAGTCCGTCGCCGCACCGTCTCTCCCATCCACCTCTCGTCCAATCTCGTCCACTTTCAGGCCCCGCAACCGGGGCCGATTCACAAAGGAACCGCTCGTGAACGCAAACACCGTGATCTCCTCCTGCGACGAGATGGACACCGAGATGGGGACTACCTACGAACCGATGCAGCGCAAGCAGCGTCGTCCTGAGCCGCGCCGCAAGGGGCATGGCGGCTCGGCTGGTGGTGGAATGCACTGCCGCCGCAACAAATCACACACGTGGGGGACTGGCGCCGGAGCCCGGCTTGCCGACCTGCGTTCTTTCGCCGGGGCCGTTGCCTTGGTGGTCTTCGGTCTGCTGTCGTCGGCCTCGGCCGACGACTTCACGTGGAAGAAGGTGGGGAGCATCGGCAACGCCGCAAACCCGACGACGGGCCTTGGCCGCGTCACGGAGAACTTCAAGATCTCGGCTTACGAGACGACGATCGCGCAGTACGCCGACTTCCTCAACGGTTCCTTCGCCGGCAAGCAGGGGCTGTATGGGGTCTACAACACGAACATCGGTTCCAAGCTCAGCAATGACCCGCCGAACGGGACGGGGATCACCCAGACCGGCTCGGCCGGCAACTACAGCTATTCGGTGGTCACGGGCTTCGCCAACAAGCCGGTGAACAACATCAACTGGTTCTCGGCGGCTCGGTTCGTGAACTGGTATGCCAATGAGAAGAGCGCGTCTGCGACGGCGACGGAGACGGGGAGCTACACGCTCGTCGGTGGTCAGACGTCAGGGAGCGTCGCGGCCCGCAACGCCGATGCGAAGATCTTCCTGCCGAGTGCTGACGAGTGGACCAAGGCCGCCTTCTACAATCCGGCGACGCAGAGCTACACGAAGTGGCCGACCCAGAGCGACACAATTCCGACGGCCACGATCCCGACCGCAAACGAGCAGATCACGGCCGCCAACACGGCGAACTACAACCCGCAGACCGTTGGCGTGACCACGAAGATGACCAACGTCGGAACGTATGTGAACACGACCTCGACGTACGGCCTGTTCGACATGTCCGGCAACGTGACGGAGATGACCGACACGGCCCAGTCTGGCGACGGGTCAAAGTTTCAGGCCTTCAGTGGCAGTTGGGCGACCAACGCAACCACGATGAACGACCTGTTCAACTCGGACAAAACCGGTGAGTTC
>CAJAYZ010000666.1 GCA_903949225.1 uncultured Planctomycetaceae bacterium | reverse complement strand
GACGCCAATCGGGTGGGGGTGTTCGCCACCGGAAACTGCCCCGGCACGAAGGTGGCCGACAACGCCGTCGTCTCCAACGGCACAAACCTCTCCACCTCGACGGCCACCGGGGGATGGTTCCAGCCGTCGTGATCAATCGGGCTCGATCCAAACTCGCTGCCGATTCCGAAAGCTTGGGCCCGGGACTGGTAGGGTGGATCGCGTCGATGGACCGAGGCTCGATTCCCAAGGAGGTGGACATGAGGATTCTCATCGCGATCACGACGGTCCTGGTGGTGCTCGCCAGCCCGGCCCAAGCCGGCCCGTTCCGGCGGCGGTCGACGACGACCACGACCACGACGCGGCCGACAACGAGCATGATGCACACAGCGAGCACCGGAAGCACGGTCTCAGAGGCGCCCGTGCGGAGAGGAACCAGCGGCGGGGCCCAGGGCCACGCCGAATCGATGGCCGCATCGTGCTCGATGGTCCACGCCGCGAGCCACGGCAGCACCTACGAAGGGGTCGGCGTCGGCGGCAGCCCGGCCGCGGCGCTGGCGTCGTGCTGCAACAACGGCGGAGCGGTGCTCGAAGAAGGGACCGCCCAGGGGCGCGACGGCCGCTGGTATGCCTGCCGGCGCTATAGCCAGCGCTGATCTGGGCTCGCACGTGGAGCGAATCATGGACGATCATCCCCTCAAGCCTGCCTACGAGGCGACCGATTACCGGGTTGGCGACCGCTTCACGATCCGCTGCGGCGCGCGGTCTCCTCCCCTCGATGCCCTCCTCGCCGAATCGGGGCATGACACCTGGGCTTTCATCACGGCCTGGAATCCCGGATCGATCGCCCTTGATACAGCCGAAAACCGCCGCCGGATGACCGATCTCACCGGCCGCATCGCGCTCCTCGGCCTCCCCATGCTGGAAGGAGAGGGGGTGGGAACCGGGGGCGACTGGCCGTCGGAGCCGAGCCTGCTCGTGCTTGGCATCGGGGCGAGCGAGGCGGTGGAACTCGGCCGAGCGTTTGGCCAGGTGGCGATCGTCGTCGGACGACTCGGCGCGCCGGCGCGGCTCTGCTTCTGCTCGCCGTCCCCGGCGCACTCGGCCGGAAACAGCTGAGCGAGTCGGGGCTCGTGGCTTCAGGCTCGTGGCTTCAGGCTCGAGGGTCGAGCCGTTTGCGGTGGTGGCAGGAGGTCGGATTCGTTACCGTCCCTCCCGTCGACGCCCGCGTTCCAAGTAGCCTTCCGAGGACGAATCGATGATGCGGACGCTCCTCGATTGGCTCCTCTACGCCCACAGCGGCGGACAATTCCTCGAACTCGCCGCGATCACGGCCCACTTCGCGCCGGACGATCTCAGCCGCTACCGCCGCTACCTGCCCGACCTTCTCGACATGCCGGTCAGGCCGGTCGTGAAGTTGTTTCTCGTCGACTATCTCCGCTGCAGCCCCTGGCCGCTGACCCGCTACCAGGAATGGTCGATGCTCCTCCGGGCATCCCATGACGGAGCCGAAGGGTGGTTTCCGGTGACGATGCCGGTCACGACCTGGGTCGCCAGGCAAGGGGGGCATCACCTTGGCTTTCCCAAATACCTGGCCGCGTCGATCGCGCTCATCGACGACGGGAGAACCGCCTTCGGCCGGGCCACCGCTGACGGCCGGCTCGACGTCTCGATGCGCTACTGCGACGACGCGCCCCCCATCCTCGCCCCGTGGGAACGCGATCTCCGTTCCCATGACGCGTTCATCGAAGGGGATTTGATCGTCCTCAAGCCCACCGGCATCGGCCCCGACGTGCAGCGCGTCAGCTTCGAGGAGGTCGTTCCCTCCTGTTGGACCACCCGCCACGGCTCGGTGGAGCTCCACGGCGACGCCGGGGGCCTGATCCCCGACGGCCGGATCGTCCCTGGCTCAGCCCACCACTTTCAGGGTGGGATGAATCTCGTCCGTAGCACCCCGGTGGCGAAGGTACTCCCCTTCACCCAGGCCTCGAAGCGTCCCCGCGCGGCACCGACGTCTCGAGCGGCTTGACGAAGAGCCCTGCTCGCCCCGCGCCGTACGCCGTTTCCTCATCCCAGCTGACAACCTCTTGATTCCGGCCGGACTTGAAGCATTGTCATGGAAGACGCTCCGCCGTGCCCTCCACAGCGGCTGCCGTTTCTACCGAGGCCCACCTCCATGGCTTCCATCGACATTCTCCTCGCCGTGATGGCGGCCCTCGTCGCCGCCTGCTTCGCCGGCTACTCGCTCACCGACAACGTGAGCCCGACGTCCGCCGACCGGAACTGAACTCGGCAACTGGCGCACCCGCTGCGTCGGCGAAGCCAACGACTTTCGTGATTTGCTCGCCATGGCCAACGCTCGGAAGCTGGCGGGCTACTGAGGGAGTTCTTCCGAGAATGGCTGCCCAGCGAGGAGTTGCCGGAGCCTGGCCATCGCGGCCCTGCCGATGACGAGCGTCTCGGTAGAGTCGGCAAACTGCAACGCGGCACCGTTGCCCTGGAGCCGGCCGACAGAGCGGAGCGCTTCGAGATTGATGACCAGCGAGCGGCCGATGCGGGCGAATCGCCGCGACGGAAGCTCCTCGCCGAAATCCCCGAGGAGGCGCTTGACGAGCAGCGGGGCCGCGCCTGCCCGATGGATCAGAGAATAGTTTTGTCGGGCCTCGATCCACAGGACGTGATCGTTCGGAAGGAGCACCGTGCCCGACGGAGTGCTGACGGTGATCCTGTCCTTCTCTTCGGAGAGGAGAGGAACCGGCGCCGGCGGGCCCAGGGAGAGCCGCAGCCGGTCGACCGTCTTGGCGAGCCGGGCGGCTGTCACCGGCTTGAGGAGGTAGTCGAAGGCGCCGGCATCGAAGGCCTCGAGGGCCCGGTCGTCGTGGGCGGTGACGAGGACGATGCGAATACTTGAGTCAACGGAGGCAAACAGCGTCATGCCGCACTGCCGCGGCATGGAGATGTCGAGAAAGACGACCTCCGGCCGGACCGTCTTCATGAGCGTCAAGGCTTCGGCCACACTCGTGGCGGTTCCCACCACCTCGATCTCTGGCTGCGACGACAGCACATCGCCCAGCCAGCGGATGGCCGATTCCTCGTCGTCGACCAGCATCGCCCGAATCATCGCTCGCCCCCGAGAGCAGGGGTACGGATCCGCTTCGCTTCAAAACGCGTCCGAGCCAGTGGCAGCCGCAAACAGGCGCGTACGCCATTGCCAGCCGGCCCGCTCTCGAGTGAAGCCTCTTGGAAGTCGAGGAGACTGAGCCGCCTGCGCAGACTCGCAAGCCCCGTCCCGTGGCGACCGTCGGCCCCCGGTTCGATCCACGTGCCGCTGTTGTCGACCGTGACGACGAGGGTGCTCCCTTCCATCCGACAGTCAACGACGATCCGCAGCGGGGCGGGGCTCGTGATCGCGCCGTGCTTGAGGGCGTTGTCGAGGAGCGGCTCGACGATCACCGGCGGCACGAGCGCCTCCCGCGCCTCTTCGGTGCACTCGATCCGGCAGTCGAGCGCCTTGCCAAACCGGGCCCGCTGCACGGCGAGGTAGTGCTCGAGCGCGTCGATCTCCCGGGAGAGAGGCTCGAGGACCCCCTGGCGACTGAGACAGAAGCGGAGATGTTCGGAGAGCCCGATTGTGACGTTCGCCACGGCCTCGGGATCATGCCGGCAGGCCAGGACCGCCGTCAGGGCGTTGAAGAGGAAGTGGGGCTGGAGTTGGGCCTCGAGCCGCTGAAGCTCGCTGGTCCGCAGGGCCGCTTCCGCTTCGGCCGTCCGCAGCTCCAAAGACTTCATCCGCTGCCACTGCGAGCCCAGCGCGAACAACAGCATGCCGCCGCCGAGGACCATCACCCGGTAGCTGATGCCGTAGGGGGACGTGGGGATGATGGTCATGACGTCGGCGCCACGACACCAATCGACGAGCCTCACCCCGGCGAGAAACAGCCACCACTCGACCGTGCCGGCGACGACGAGGGCACCGAGGACGCGGAACGCCGATCCGCGTTCGCCGATGAGGCCGAAGCGTTGGTCCAAGACACGAAGCAGAGCGACGGCGGGGAGGAGCGTCACCATGCGGATCGCGGCGGTGGCGATGATGCCGACTTTGTCGGGCGACTGATGGGCGATCGGGATCGCCGCGACCGATTGAAACAGCGCGACTCCGAGCAAGAGCGCGTGAAACAGCCCGACGACGACGAGGAAGGCCGCTGCCAGGAGCCAGAAGAAGGTCTCGTCGGTGCCGCGGGGCGGGAGGGGCCGGGGAGACGACGACGGTGGGGCCGTCGACACGTTCCCTCCACGGTTTAATCG
>CAJAYZ010000665.1 GCA_903949225.1 uncultured Planctomycetaceae bacterium | reverse complement strand
GTCAGTTCCTCGTAGTAGTAGAGGATGATGATCAGCCGCTCGTTGCGGTTGAGGCCCTTGGTCACCAGCCGCATCAGGTCGCCCTTTTGGATGCGGCGGGTGGGGTCTTCCCCCTTCTTGTCCTCGAGGATGTCGATCTCGCGGACGTCCTTCGAGCTGTCGGTCTCGCACCACTTCTTGTTGAGGCTGACGAGGCTGGCAGCGTTGGCTTCGACGAGGAGCTTCTCGAAATCCTCGCGCGAGAGCTGCATGTATTCGGCGACCTCGGCGTCGGCCGGTGCCCGGCCGAGCTTCGCCTCGAGCGTCTTCAACGCCTCGTTGAGCTTGCTAGCCTTGCTCCGCACGAGCCGCGGCACCCAATCCATCGTCCGCAGTTCGTCGAGCATGGCGCCGCGGATTCGCGGCACGCAGTACGTCTCGAACTTCACCCCGCGGCCCATGTCGAACGCGTCGATCGCGTCCATGAGCCCGAAGGTGCCCGCCGACGTGAGGTCGTCGAGTTCGACCCCCTCGGGGAGCCGCGACCAGATCCGCTCGCCGTTGTAGCGGACGAGCGGCAGGTAGATCTCGATCAGCTTGTTGCGGAGCTGCTCGTTGGACTGATCGGCTTTGAACTGCTTCCAGAGCTCCTGGATATCCTCGGCCGTCAGCTGTGCAGCATGTTGATTCGCCACGACATCCTCCATGAAAGGGCAGGCTCGCCGCGGCCGGGATGTCGGGCCTCCCGCAGGTGGAGACCCGGCCTTCCGGCCGCCGAACCACGATCTATCGTCCGCCAAGGCCCCGGTCCATGAGCCATTCCGTCCGGGACCGCAATTCCGCCACATCTCCTCCCGGCGATCCTTGCCGGAAGCATCCGTGGTGGCGTCAGGCTGCCCTGAGCGCCTCTTCTTCACCGACCGTTACGAACACCACCATCGAATCTTCACCCGTTGCCTCCTCGTCGGAGAGCACCTGGAGCATCGGCAGTTGTCGGCAGAGCCGGTCGCGTGCTTGACTGCGACCATGGGCCGGGACGACCACGACAGCGGGCGCCCCGCGCTCGATCCGCGGCGCCACCGCCCGGCGGACCTGGGCGATGATCCGGGCGGCGTCACGGGGCCTGTCGGAAAGGAGCGTGTCGAGGGCGGGCGCGGCGACGCGGACGACGACCAAGCGGCCTTCCGCATCGCGGCCGCGGCGGCAGATCGTCGCTGCCCGTTCGCGGCGGACCGCCTCGGCGAGTTGGGCCGGCGTGGCGTCGCTGCCAGCATGATCGGCGAGCACTTCGAGCACCTCCGAGAGCGGCCTGATCGGCACCCCCTCGCGGACGAGAAGTTGCAAGGCCCGGTGGATTCGTGCCAGGGGGAGGCCGTCGCCCGTCGAATGCTCGACGAGGGCCGGCTGCGTCGCCCGGAGGGATTCCAGGAGCCGGGCCACCGCCTCGCGGGAGAGGAGCTTGTCGGCATGCCGGCGGATCGACGACTCGAGCGCCTGCCTGATGCAGGCCGTCTCGTCGAGGACCGAGGCGCCTCGTTTCCGGGCCGTTTCGGCGAGGGCCTGGCCGACCCAGACGCCGCGGCGCTGGCCCCCCGGCTCGACCCCCTCGGGGCCATCGAGGGAGAGAGGTTCGCCGGCCCTGGGCAGCGCCAGCCGCCGTCCCTCGGGAAGGACACCGTCGGCCGCCGGATCCCCGGCCACCGTGACTTGGTAGCCGCGCGGAGGGAGGGAGAGATTGTCGCGGAAGGCCACCTGCGGCACCACCATCCCCAGGTCGGCGCCGATCTCGGAACGCATCTGGCGAACCGCCACGATGAGCGCCGCATCGGGGCCGGCCAGAAGCGGCAGCAGCCCGGCCCCGAGCTCGACGACAATCGGCTCGTCCACCGGAATGGTCGGGGAGCGGGCCGATTCGCCGCTCGACGCGCCGGCCGGCGAGGCCACGGAGGCGTTTTTCTGACGAGTGAGGAGGATCGCACCGACGCCGAGCGTGGCCGCCATCGCGAGGAGCGGCACGCGGGGGAGCCCGGTGAGGGAGAGGGCGACGAGGAAGCCGGCGGTGATGACGAGGACAT
>CAJAYZ010000664.1 GCA_903949225.1 uncultured Planctomycetaceae bacterium | reverse complement strand
CTGCTCGTGAAAAAAGTCATCCCTGACCTTTTTTCACGTGGGAACTCCTGAAAGAGCCACGGTCTTTCAGCGGTTTCGGCCGCCGCAGCCAAGCGGCGGACACTCTCTCCACAGCCTCCCAGGCCCCCTCGCCGCCCTGGCCCGCACTGCCGGCACGGCCGGTTTTTTTTCCCCTGTCGGAGAAATCCGCAAGTCCGGCGCCGGCATGGTCGATACAACCCGCAGGCCCTTCGCCACTCGACCGCCTTTCCAGACAGTTCGAGGAGTCTTTCATGATGGTTTCCCCCCGCCACCTCCTGCTCGCCCTGTTGGTTGCCGCGGGCACCATCACCCAGAGCGGTTGCTTCTGGCTCACCCAGCAGGGCCCCAATCTCGGCCCCCTTGCCTTCCCGATCCCCGTGCCTGTCGGGATTCAGAAGAACAAAGAGGACCAGTATTGGAACTACGAACGCTACGAGCGGACGCCGATCCTCGGGGCGCTTCAGCCCGGTGGCCCGTGCGAGGCCCTCGACGAGCCGAGCGATGACGAAGTCATGCGGGGCCTCGAGAAGGCCCGGCCCGTCCAGGGCAACTGGCCGTTCCTCTACGAGATCCAGCGGAACCACGTCCGGATCTCGAAGTGCAAGATCGCCGATTACATCGATCCGCCGCGTCATCTGCCGCTCGTCGGCCCGACGCAGCTCCACCATGCCCACTACAAGTGCACGGTCTACTTCCAAGAGGTGAAGCGTGTCGGCTGGCCGGTGCCCCACACGCTCGTCGACGACGACGCCCAGGAAGTGATCTACATCGACCATGACCACCTTCACATGGTCGGTGACGTCGATCCGGGCTGCGACGCGAACTTCTGATCGGGACGGTCAAGTGATCGGGACAGTCAGGGTGGCCGGTCCTGGGGCTAACGGGCCCAGGACCGGCCACCGACCCCCGGGTCTGAGCCCGGGACTGCCCAGGTCTGAAACCCCGAGCGACGGAACTGTAACCCTCGCCGCAATGACCGCTAGCCTTTGGCCAGCGGTTTTTTTGTTCCCCTCGGGTGTCCGGCAGCCGGCGACGGAAGCTGCCAACCGCTGTTTTTGCGAGGGATCGGCGCCGGCTTGCGGTCCGGCAAGTTGACCCCCACCCCCCCGGTATTAGACTTCAAGGAGAAGGTTCCACCACGGCTCCCACGGAAGGTTTCAGGTACTTCACATGTTCGCGATCATGGGTCTGGGCACGGTTGAACTGGTGATCGTGGCCGCGGTGATTCTCCTTCTCTTCGGCTCCCGTCTCCCCAAGGTGATGCGGTCGCTGGGGCAGGGAATCGTGGAGTTCAAGCGTGGGGTGCAGGGGATCGAGGACGACGGCACGGGTGGCCGCGGCGACGGCGCTGTCTGAGCCGATCCCCCTTTTCCCTGGGCCACGGGGCCGGAATGGCTCGAGGGGACGCTCACGTTGGCTCTCGGTTTGGCGTTGGCCTCAAGGCCGATGCCACCCTGGCAAAACATCAGGGCGTTTCCTCTTCCGGGCGTTTCCTCTTCCGGGCGTTTTCTCAAGGCCCGGTCAGATTTTCTCCAACGGAGCGATCGATGTTCGGCCTTGGTCCCCTCGAAATCGTTGTCATCGGCGCCATTGCGGTGATGCTCTACGGCAAGCGATTGCCGGAGGTGGGGCGTTCGGTGGGGCAGAGCGTCGGGGAGCTGCGGAAGCAGTTCACGACGCTGCAGCGGGAGATGGACATCTCCTCCCACCTCGATCCCACGGCCAGTTCGTCACGTCGGCAGGCCTCGCGCCGCCTCGACGACGCCGGGGCGGGCCCAACGACCCAGGCGCCCCGGTTTGATCCTCCCCCGGCAGCGGCTGATCAAGCCTGACGCCCTCTTCGGCCGATCATCCCTCGGGCAGACCGGCCTTTGGTGCCGCGAATCGTCGGGAGTGGTGCCGCGGGGGTGATCCGCCGCGTGGCCCGTGACGAGCCGCGGAGTGGATGCTAGGATTCTATCGATGTCCGGTCATCCGGCCACGTTCCGGGCGGCTAGCTCAGTTGGTTAGAGCGCTACGTTCACACCGTAGAGGTCACAGGTTCGAATCCTGTGCCGCCCACTTCGCCGGCTCTTGATGCCGGCTCGATTCTCGCAAAACCCGCGGCTACCGAAATGGTGGCCGCGGGTTTTTTCTTTTGCGGGCGATTTTTTTGCTTCCCAGCCAAGCCGACGCGTTCTGCAGCGGGAAGCACGCCCGCCTCAATCCCGTCCCCTTCCGCTTTCGGAGCGAGGGCTTGCCGCTAAGGGGCTCTGGGACTTGGCCCGCCGGCATCGTTGGGCCTGAAAAATAGGCCTGAAGTTGCACCGCTCGCCTCACGCCGCAGAGTCCACATGGGCGACTCCCCCGCATCGACGCGGTTTCCAAAAGGGGATGGCTCGTTGCGAGAGGATCGGATGACTGATGCGCGATCCGTAGGCGCTTGTGCGCGAAGCGTCGTGGGCTTTGACCAATTCGTTCCGCGGGACGACCGATTCGTGCCCTTCGGATGAGAGTCGCTTGTGCGATTGCTACGCTCCTACCCTATGGAGCACACGTTCCAGTCGTTCCACCCCTAACTTTCCGCGGATCCTCCGATGCGTCACCTGCGTGTTCGAGCTTCTTCCCTGATCGCCGCCGCTGATCGCCAGCCGGTCGCTGTCGGAGGTCCAATGTCGTCTCCTTCGTCCACCATCCCTTCCCACTCCACTGTTCGGAGTGCGGGCTTCCTCCAGGCACCTGTCATGAAACCATCCCGAGTTCGATGGATCTGCTCCGGGTTGAGTCGACTCGTCGTCGTCCCAGCCGTTCTCGCCACAGCGCTGCTGATGGCCCCGACGGCGAACGCCCAGCTCTACACCACGACGGCGACGACCAGTAACTGGGATTCCGCCCGCTGGGGGACGACCAACTCCTTCACCACAGGCTCAGCATGGGTGGCGGGCTCGAACGCCCGTTTCCAGACGCCCGGCAACTACGTCTTCGCAAACCTGACCACGGCGTCGGCGTTGACGCTCGGCAACATCACGCTTGACGCCGACACGAACGTCGGCTTCACGACGTCGAGCGGCAAGACGATCAACTTCGCGGGCGATGCCACGACGATCAACACCGGATCCGGAAGCTACCTCAACCTCGGCTCAATCAACACCGGTACCGCCCGATCAGCCCTCGCGATCACCAAGACCGGCGACGGCATTCTCGCGTTGAATGGCCTCGTTTCCGGGACGGCGTTCACGGGAGGCTTCACGCTCAACGGCGGAACGGTCATTACGACCAGCACGAACGCCC
The DNA here is from genome assembly GCA_903949225.1 of uncultured Planctomycetaceae bacterium. Lineage (GTDB taxonomy): Bacteria > Planctomycetota > Planctomycetia > Pirellulales > UBA1268 > QWOP01. Next base: position 1,691 of record CAJAYZ010000664.1, on the reverse strand, counting down.
TCGGTGTGGGAACGCTCACGATTGGCCCCAACGGCGGAACGATTGGCTCGGGCCGATTGACTGCCGGCACTGTGAGCCTCAAGGATTTTTCGCAGCGGGTCACCAGCATCATTCTCAACGGCGATCTCCAGCTCGGAACGTCGGCAACGAACGCTTTCAACAGCTCTGCGGCGTCGATGACGTTCGGTAGCATGGTTCTTGGAGGGACTGGCGATCGGACGATCACGATCGGCAGCAGCGGCTCGCAGACCTTCAACGGGGCCATCTCCGGCACCAATCTGCTCAAGTTCACTTCGGCTCCGGGTGGAAGCACCGGCGTGATTAACCTCTCGGGCACCAACACTTACTCCGGTGGCACCCTCATCAGTGACGCGACGGTCCAGGTCAGCGGCAACAATTCCGTGCTCGGGACGGGGACTGTCGGACTGGCCGGCGACGTTGAATCTGAGCTGAGGATCAACAGTGGCCTGACCTTGGCAAACAACTTCACAATCGCCAATTCTACCGGTGTCAAGACGATCTCCAATTTCGGCAGCGATGCGACCCTTTCCGGTAACATCCTCAACAATGAGACCGATGACGGTCAGTTCATCGTCGGTGCCGGCACCGGGCGGATCTTCACCGTCTCTGGAGACATCAGTGGCACGGGAGGCCTGCAGATCGGCGCGACCGGTCTGGATGGCATCGTCGTCCTCAGTGGAACGAACACCTACGGCGGCACGACCAAAATCGACGTCGGCACGCTTCAGCTTGGCTCCGCTACGGCGATCCCGGCGAGTGCCAACTCGGAGCTCGGTCTCGACGGCAATGGCACGCTTGATCTCAACGGGTTCGACGCAACGTTCAACGAGATCGTGGGCAGTAGCGGAACGGTTCTCTCGCTTTCAGGGCCTGCCACGCTGACCCTCGGGGCCAACAACACGTCTAGCACCCTGGCCGCGACGTTGGGGGACGGCTCCGCGAACCTCAACCTCACCAAGATCGGCAGCGGCGAACTGATTCTCGCATCTGCCTTCAGTTCCGCGGGGACGGCCACTGTGAGTGCAGGAACGCTGACATTGACGGGTGCGGGGTCCGCCGGAAGCATTGTCGTCGCCCCCGCTGGCACGCTGAAGCTGGACGCCGTGGCAGGGTTTGATGGCAGCGATGGGGATCTCACCGTCAACGGAACGATTGATCTGAAGGGTACAACCTTGGCTCAGTCGATGTCTGCGGCCAACATCACTCTCGGGTCCACGGCGACAACTGAGATGTCGATCTTGGGCGCGACGAACTTTTCGTCGCTCAATTCCTTGGGAACGTTGGACTACGGGAACGGGAATCTGGTGCTCACGTATGACGCCCTTGCCAGCCTTCCGCTCTTGACGACCTTCAATCTGTTTACGTTCGGGGCGGTCCCCACCACGGGCTTCGCCACGATCACCACCAATGGAAGCGGGGAGTTCTCCGGGGTGACGTTCACCTACGACGCCGGTCGCGGTAACTGGTACTCCACCAATCCGACGAGTCCTTCTTCCGATCGCTACCTGGTTTTCACCCCCTCGACGGGTGCGCTCGTGATCGTTCCGGAGCCCTCGACCTGGGCGATGACGCTTGCGAGCGCCGGCTTCGCCGGCTGGAAGGCCCGCCGGAAGAAACTCGCCCGGAAGCGTCGGATGGCTTGATCGCCAGCGTGCTTCAACTGGCTTGAG
>CAJAYZ010000663.1 GCA_903949225.1 uncultured Planctomycetaceae bacterium | reverse complement strand
TTGTAGAGCTCGAAATCGGCCTCGGGGATCCCCTCCATCCGCGGCGGATGGTAGGGCATAAAGAAGTGGCTGATCTCGTCGACCGTGCGGTAGTAGACCGCCATGAAGTCCCAATCGGGATCGGTTTCGAGCAGATGCGTGGCGGCGTTGTGGGCGGAGCAGGCTTCGGCGAGCTTTTCGGCGAGCCCCCAAAGTCGCTTGTCCTTCGTCTGATCGACCGTGTGGGCCGCCGGCACGAAGAGCCGGATCAGGTCGTCAGGATCGATGTCGTGCGGGCTGACCCGCAGGTCGTTCATCGTCGCGGCCAGGTCTGCCGGCCAGTAAGTGCCAGGGGGTGGCGGGGCCCATTCGGCCGGATCTTGCCCTGGCTGCGTGTTCGCGACATGGCAAAACATGTTGGAGACAACGCAGCCGGCATGGTCCTCTTCGCCATGCGTGGCGAACCAGCTGACGACATGGCTCCGGAGCCGGCGCTCCCCGAGGATCTCCCAAATCGTGCGGCTCTTCCGCGTCGCGGCCGACACCGGCACGACGGCGCCCGTGCCGGGGTCCACTTCCGTGAACCCCGGCACGCCGTGGTGATACGCCATCTTTCCCGTGGCGATGCTCGTCCAGAGCATCGGGGAGAGCTGCGGCTCGAGCGTCGTCAGATTGCCGCTGGTGCCTGTCTCGACGAGCCGGGCAAGGCCCGGCAGCTCGCCCGAATCGAGGAGCGGATGGATGATCTTCCAGTCGGCCGAATCCCAGCCGACAAGCAGGAGCCTCTGGCGACGCTTCTCCATGGATTAGGCCGTCACGGCGGCTGACTCGGCTACCACCGCCGCCCGCTTCCGCCGCCGCTGCTCGAGCATCGCCACCGAGCCCATCACGAGCGACATCGTGCTCGCGAGGCCGCTGGGATCGATCTCGGGAACAGCAGCCCCGCCGGGGGTCCTGATCGCAACGCCCGCGTCCGACTCGTAGGCGGCGCTCAAAATCTGGAACACTTTCGTGGTGCTGTTCCAGGTCGTTTCGATGTAGCCATACCGGCCGTAATTGTCCTTGAAGCCGAGGAAGCTATTCGGCCCGAAGTCAGGGGAAACAAAGCTATTCATACTGAAAACGGCGTTGTAGTTGTTGTTGAAGGCTCCGCCCCCCGCGGTCGCGTCGATCAGGGTGCCGGCCGCAAAGTTAATGGGGGTGGCAGTCTGATTTCCCGTGGCAAAGCCCAAGCCCGAACCCGGATATTGGAACGACAGTCCTGTCACCTGAAAGGGGGTGTAGCCGTTGAAGAGCCACAGAGATCCGGCGTAGGTGGTCGGGAATTCGCTGATGATTCTGAAGGCCCCCGAGGCCAAGCCGCCGTTGACGCCACTGAAAGACGACACGTCGATCGACACGGGCGTTGCCTCGGCGGAGGTCGCCAGGGCTCCGGTGCCAACGCCGATCGCCAGATACGCCCCGAGTCGCGAAAGGGGGAGCTTGGCGGCTTCCGGCGCGGCGGAACCCGAGCCATCCTTGGTGTCCATAACCATTGAATCAACTCCTGTGAAAAGACCTTGATGAACCCCCGGCTTCAAAGCCGGGTAAGGCCCGTGCTACGGTCTCCCGCTGGCCGATCGCTTCCGTAGGGCAGGCAGCACGGCTGGCGGGAAACCAGAAAACGACGGTCCGTACAGGTAAATAGCCCTCCCTGAGGCAAAACCTTAAAGCGACCGCTTCTCATAGAGCGAAGTTTTCTTCCGGGCACGCTCGTTTTGAGCTTGTTTTGAGCCTTTCTGGCCCAACGGGGCTCCCACCTGGCCCTGCTTGCGATTCCAAAAGAATCGGCTGGCTGCTGGGGGCCGAAGCCAGGCCCTCCCCGAGCTGCCCCACCACAAGCCACCCC
>CAJAYZ010000662.1 GCA_903949225.1 uncultured Planctomycetaceae bacterium | reverse complement strand
CGCCCGCCGCTGCCTCGCCGCCGATCGCGCCGCGAGGCCCGCCGATGCGGGGGCCGTCGTCGACGAACTCGTGGCTTACCTCGAGAGCGGACAGCGCCGGGCGGAGCAGCAACTTGTCCGCTTCTTCGATCTCTCGGTCGACCTGTTCTGCGTTGCCGGCCTCGACGGCTTCTTCCGCCGCGTCAACGAGAACTTCTACCGCGTCCTGGGCTACGCCGAGTCGGAGCTGCTCGTGAAGCGGTTCGTCGACTTCGTCCATCCCGATGACCGCGAGTCGACCCTGACCGAGGTCAGCCGGTTGTCGCGTGGCGAGACGACGCTCCGCTTCCGCAACCGCTACCTCCGCGTCGACGGGGCCGCGGTGTGGCTCGAATGGAACGCCCGCGCCGTGCCCGAGGAGGGGGTGATCTACGCGGTCGCGCGGGACGTGACCGAGCGGGTGCGCTTGGAGAACGATCTCGAGAAGTCGCATCGCGAAATGGCACTGCGCCAGACGTCGGCATCGGCAACGCCCGAGAGGGCGTCATGAGTGAGGGGCGCGCCGCGCCGCCGATGCTGATCGCCGTCGGCGGGATCTGCACGACGACGCTTTACAGGGTGCCCGCGGTGCCGGCCGTACCGGGGAAGGTGCTCGCCACCGACGCCACTGAGGTCGTCGACGGGATGGCCGTGTCGGCGGCTTGTGCGTTTGTGCGATTCGGGGGGCAGGCTGCGGTGTGGGGGCGCGTCGGCGATGATCGGCGTGGCGCAGGGATGCGCCGCGAACTGGCCGCGGCAGGCCTCGATGTCTCGGCCGTGAGGAGCGTGCCGGGGGGAAGATCATCGATCGCCGTCAGCATCATTGATGCCCGAGGAGACCGGCTCGTCGTTCCCTACCATGATGCGAGCCTCGAAGCTGCGGCCGACTGGCTCCCGCTCGAGCGGATCGCGAGCGCTGATTTCGTCCATGTCGACACGCGCTGGCCGGAGGGGGCTGCAGCGGCGCTCGCGGCGGCAAGGTCAGCCGGCGTGCCGGGAATGCTCGATGCCGACATCGCTCCCGCTGACGTTCTCGCTCGGCTCGTGCCGCTCTCGTCGCATGCGGTCTTCTCCGACGCCGGGCTCTTCCTTCACACCGGCATGAGCGATCTTGAAGCAGCGCTGCGGCATGTTGCCGCCGGGCATCCCGGGCATGTCGGCGCCAGTTGCGGCGCCGATGGCTATGCCTGGATCGAAGTCGGGGAGCTTCGCCGAGCACCGGCGCCGCGCGTCGAGGTCGTCGACACGCTCGCCGCCGGTGATGTCTTTCACGGGGCGCTCGCGCTGCGGCTGGCTGAGGGAGCGACAATCGAGGCAGCGGCCCGCTTCGCCGTCGTCGCCGCGTCGCTCAAGTGCACGCGCTTCGGCGGCCGGCTCGGCTGCCCATCGCGCGACGAGGTCGAGCGTGGCGGGGGCTGACGGCTGGTACCTTTTCGGACTTGGTTGACAGCGCTTTGGCACGAGCGCTAGACTCCCCGCTCTCGGCCCGTCGACTGTCGACAGGAGGGGTTTTCGGGGGTGACAGGACTGGCAGGGGGGCTTTCATGAAGGTTGTGATCACCGATCGGTCGTTCGACGACATCGATCTCGAACGGGCGATTCTCGAGCGGGCCGGATGCACGGTCGTCGATCCGCGCTCCAAAGATCCGGCCGTCCTTGCTGTCGCGGTGGCCGATGCCGATGCCGTGATCACGCAATTCGCCCCGATCAATGCCGACGTCATCGCCGCGATGGGACGGGCGAAGGCGATCGTTCGCTACGGGATCGGCTACGACAACGTCGACTGCGAGGCGGCACGGGCCCGTGGCATCCCCGTCTGTAACATCCCCGACTACTGCATCGACGAGGTCGCCGATCATACCCTCGCCTTCATCCTCGCCCTGACGCGGCAGGTCGTCCCCCACGCGACGAAAGTCCATGGCGGCGGCTGGGGGCTCGCCACCGGCGTCGATGGCTTCCGCACGCTCGCCTCCATGACATGCGGCGTTGTCGGCGGCGGTCGCATCGGCCGCGGCGTCATCCGCCGGCTCGTCGCCTTCGGCGGCCGGGTGCTCGTTAGCGATCCGGCCGTGGCCGAGAGCGCGATCCGCGAGATGGGGGCGGAGCCGGCGACGCTTGATCGGCTGCTCGTGGAGAGCGATCTGATCACGCTCCATTGTCCGTCGCTCCCGCAGACGCGCGGCCTGATCGGCACGGCGAATCTGGCCCGGATGAAACCGGGGGTGTTGATCGTCAATCTCTCCCGCGGCGATCTCGTCGATCCAGCGGCGCTTGTCGCCGCGCTTGACTCCGGCCATGTCGCAGGCGCCGCGCTCGATGTCTTCGCCCCGGAGCCGATTCCCGCGGGCCACGGAATCCTCGGCCGCGCAAACGTCATCCTCGCCCCGCATATTGCGAGCGTCAGTCCGGCGGCGGTGAAGCGGCTGCGCTCGGGTGCCGCGGAGCTTGCCGTGATGGCGATCCGTGGCGAGCCGCTGCCGAGCGTCGTCAATGGCGTGGGTGCCGGGGCGCGGGGCTGACGGTCTTCGTTCCCTTGAGGATTCCCATGCGGGGCACGTCCATGTCGAGCGATCATCTCGCCCCGAGCCCCATCCCCATCGCGATCCTTTCGGCCTGGGTCGAGCAGGCCTTCGTTCGCGCCGGTCTCTCGGCGACCGACGCGGGCCATGCCGCAGAGCCGCTGGTGCTCTCCGACTCGATGGGGGTGTACACGCATGGCACGAAGCTCCTCCCCGGCTATCTGAGGAAGCTCGTGGCGCGGGGCTACAAGCCTGACGCCCGGCCGAGAATTGTCCGCCAGGGGCCTGGGTTTGCCGTCCTCGATGGCGACGCTTCCCTCGGCCAGATCGGCTGCCGCCATGCAGTCGATGTGGCGATTGAGAAGGCGAGGAACGTCGGCGTCGCCTATGTCGGCCTGCGGAACACCGGGCACATTGGCGCTGCCGGAGCCCAGGCTGTCTGCGCCGCGCGGGAGGGCTTCTTCGCGCTCGTCGTCGGCAACGATCGGCCGAGCGTCGCCGCCGCCGGATCGCGCGGAGCGGTGTTGGGAAGCAATCCGCTTGCCTGGGCGGCGCCGGTGCCAGGAGGGGATCCGATCTTCCTCGACATTGCCACCGCAGCCGTCGCCGGCGGGAAGGTGTATGCGGCCGTCGCCCGCGGCGAGCCGATTCCCTCCGCCTGGCTGATTGACGAGCGCGGCTTGCCCACCGCCGACGGATCCCTCTATCCGCAGCACGCGAGCCTGGCACCCATGGCAGGCCACAAGGGCTACGGGATCGGCGTCCTTGCCGAGTGGCTTTCCGGAATTCTTGCCGGCGGCGCGGTAACGACGCAGGTGGGGAGTTGGCTCTTCGATCCCCCTGGCGATCCGACGTTTCACAACGCCGGCTTCATCGTCTTCGACGTGGCCGCGATCGCCGATCCCGACGCGTATGGCGAGTCGCTGGCCCGCGTCGCGGCCGAGGTCCGAGGGGCCGCTGCGGCCGAGGGTAGCGATCGGGTTCGCCTTCCGGGCGACCTCGAGTGGGAGCAGTATCGCCACAGCCTCGCCGCCGGCATCGCGCTTCCTGGCGATGTGCGGGCGAAGCTTGCGGAGGCGGGTGAGATCGTCGATCTTAGTTTGCCTTGGTGATTGGGTTGCCGTGGTGAAAGGGTCACCGTGGCGACGGGGTGTGGGAGAATCCGGGGGGTGTTGCATGGCTCGTGGACTTCGATCTTTGTGTGTGTCGCTGCTGGCGCTCTCCGGGCTGCTCGTGGGGATCGTCCTTCGCGGCGCCGATGACGACGACCGAGCCCCGCCGCCGCTCGTGGTCGGGGAGTCGGTCGCCGTGCCGCGCAATAAGGTTTGCGACCTGACGCTCACCATCGCCCCTGAGCTCCCCTGTGTCTGGCCGGCGGGAATGACGCCGATGGCGGTGATCCCCACCGCGACATTCGGCCGCAGCGGCCGCCATCGCGACATGCTCGTCATCGACGAGCACACCGGCACGCAGTGGGACGCCCCCGCGCACTTCGTGCCGCCCCCCGACTCTGGTCTTCCAGGCGCCGGGCCGATGGGGCTCGTAACCGGCGAGAAGGTGCCTGTCTGGCAGTTCTGCGGCGAGGCCTGCGTGATCGACGTCCGCCAGGGGCGCGACAGTGCCGAGAACGGATCGAGCGTACTGGTCGGCCCGGAAGTGGTGCGGGAATGGGAGATGACCCACCGCCGGCTCGGCCCCGGCGACGTCGTCCTCTTCCGCAGCGACTACACCGATGATTTCTACAAGCCTTTTCCGGAAGGAGAGCGGTTTGTGGCGGCGGCCTTGAGAAAAGAAGCGCCGGGCTGGCCCGCGCCGACGGCCGCCACGATGGAGTACCTCGCCGACCGTGGCGTGATGACGCTCGGACTCGATGGTGCGAGCATGGGGCCGCTGCCGAACCTCGCCGTGGCGACCCACCAGGCCGGCGGCAAGCGGGGGATGGTGTGGGTGGAGTGCGCCACGAACTTGGGGAGCCTGCCGACAACCGGGGCATTCTTTGCTCTCTTGCCTGCCAAGCATGCCGGGGGCTCAGGGGGGGAGTGCCGATGCGTGGCGATCACCGAGCCGAAGCTCGCCGCCGAGCTTGTCGCGCGGGCGCGGGCCCGGCGGGTGGTCGATCTCTCCGTGACGCTCGACGAGGATCTCCCGGTGGTCTGGCCGGGGCGCGGGCCAGGGGAGGAAGG
>CAJAYZ010000661.1 GCA_903949225.1 uncultured Planctomycetaceae bacterium | reverse complement strand
TGGGCCGCCAGGAGCGAAGAGACGAGATCGTCACCGGGCTTGCTCTGGCGTTCCCTGATGATCCCCGCGAAATAGTCGGAGAGCCGCCCCATGTTCCGCGCCGACACCTCCGGCCCTCCCGCCATGTCGGCGCAGGCCGCCAGCATCGGCAGGTCGGTTTCCGGGAGGCCGAGGAGGCCCATCATCACTCTCCCCGGGATTCGATCGGCGAAGTGCTCCATGAAGTCGAAGCGGGCGAGTCCGGCAACGCCGTCGATCTGTTCGTCGGTGATCGCCACGATCCGTGATTCGAGCGCCCGGACGGCTGCACCGGTAAACGCCTCGGTCACGAGGCTGCGGAGGCGGCCGTGATCGGGAGGGTCCTGTGCCAGCATCGTGTCGCCGAGCACTCCGGCCTTCACCGTCCGGTTGGTCACCAAGGGGTCGCGGAACAGGGCCGAGACTTGATCATGGCGGGAGACGATCCATGCCCCGTGCGCCGGCGAGTAGAAAGGGCCCGGCTCCGCGAGCCAGCGCTCGTAGGTGGGATAGGGATCGTCGTGAAACGCCGCCGCTGCGGCGGCGACTGGATCGACGAGAGCCGCCGTCTCCCACACGGCAGGAAGATGGAGCAAGCCACCGCGCCCGGCGGCTTCACCGCGCCGTCCGCCAGCAGGCCCGACCCGAAAGACCGCCCGACCCGATCCCTCGGTCGGTCCGATGCGCCGTTCGGTGCGTGAGTCGTAGAGGCTCACCTGCACGTCGTACTCCCCCGGCACGAGCGTGAGGCTGCGGACCCTGCAGCGGAGCGTGACCCCGGGTGGAACGATCGAGACGACATCGCCGGGGAGCGTCGCCAGCGGGGCGATCTCTCCGCGGCTCACTTGGATGGCGGCGACGACATCGCTGAGGGGCTGCGTCGTTCGGATGCTGAAGACGACTTCGGCCGGCTTTCCCGATCGCGGCAGCCCCCCATCCTTGCCGACGACGGCGATGGAATCGACGACGATCGAACCCTGCGTCTCCGCCGGCGCAGCCGGGGGAGCGGGCTGATCCCGCCGCGCGATCCGATTCGGGCGGCGGATCGGCAGGGGGGGGAGGCCACGCTCGATCGCGAGCCGGTTGTAGGCATCGATCGCCGTTGTCGCATCAGCGGTGAGGACGGGCCGACCACCATCGAGGAGGAGGACACGATCGCAGAGCGTCTGGATCATGTTCGTGTCGTGCATGGCAAACAGCATCGATCCGCCGCTGGCGACGTAGTCGGCGATGAAGCCGCGGAAGCGCTCCCGGAAGCGCTGATCGCCGCCGCCGAGCCCCTCGTCAACGAGGAACAGGTCGGGGTGGAGGCGGGCGTAGATCGCAAAGCCGAGCCGGCTCCGCATCCCGGCGCTGTACGTGCCGACCGGGGCGTCGAGCTGCTCGTGAAGGTCGGCGAAGGCCGCGATCGCCTCTGTCTCGGCCACGGTGTCGGCGACCGGCACGCCATACAGGGCCAGCTGCATGCGGATGTTCTCGCGGCCGGTCTCCTGCGTGCTGAGAACCCCCCCCTGATCGATGCGGCAGACTTTGTCGGTAGACATCGCGATCGAGCCGGTGGTGGGGAGGATGATCCCCGACACGAGGTTCATCAGCGTGCTCTTGCCAGCGCCGTTGTGACCGATGACGCCGACCACCTCACCGGCATCGATCCGCAGGTCGACGTTCTCGAGCGCCCAAAACTCTCCGTCACGGAGCCCCTGCCGGGCCGGCAGCCCGCAGAGCTCGCGAAGCGTGTCGGCGGTGGCGTCGCGGAGACGGGCCTGGGGCCGGAGCGAGTAGCGCTTCGAAACCTGCTTCACGTCGAGGAGGGTTCGTGTCATGGGCTACACCAGCATCCGTTCGACGACGTGCGGGCGGGCGATCCGGCAGAGAAACCAGCCCACCATGAAAATCAGCAACGCGACCAGCGGCCCGATCGCCGCGGCAGCCAGGGAGCCGGGGGCACCATAGGCGGCGGCGCGGATGCCCTCGAACAGCCAGGCGAGTGGATTGGCGGCATGGACAGCGCCGAGGAAGCTGCCCGGCTCGGGCACCATGAACACCGGCGTGACGGTAAACAGGATCAGCGGCAGGGCGCTGGAGAAGATGTTGATGTCCTGCTGAAGGGCGCTCGGCGGCGCGACGAGGAGGCCGAGACCGGCGCCGGCGAGCGATAGGCCGACAAGCCCCCAGGCCGCCAGA
>CAJAYZ010000660.1 GCA_903949225.1 uncultured Planctomycetaceae bacterium | reverse complement strand
CGAAGAACGACGCGAGGCCGAGGAAGGAGACGACGAGTTCGCGGTCGACGATTCTGCGGGCAAGGACGATCCAGACGTGGGCGGCATAGAAAGCAGCCATCGCCACCGCAAGCAGCGCGACCGGCTGACGGCCGTACGCTTCTCCGTAGGTCCGATCGATCATCCCGCTGCCGACGCTAAAGAAGACCGCGGCATTGAACATCAGCGCGATGAGGTCGAAGAGGTCCGACTTCACTCCGCGGACGATCTTGAAGAGGAATGTGGCGGTCGAGAAGAGGAGGAAGTAGCCGATAAGGAAGGGAAACACCGACAGGAATTGCTCCGGAGCGTAGAGCGCTGGATTGCGGATCGCGGGAACGACGAGCCCCCAGGTGCCGACGAAGGCGAGCATGTTCACCAGCGGCCAGTTCTTCCGGAAGCAGAGGCCGAGGACCCCGCAGCCGAGGACGAGGAGATAGGTGAACAGCGGCGTGAGGCTCGTCGGCGTCGACTCGAGCATGAACGGCGTCGCGTAGCCGCCGATGATCCCGAGGACGGCGACGAGCATCGAGTCGAAGGCGACGGCGATCCCACCAGCCAGGACCGTGACGAGCACCATCAAGGCGAAGGCAGGAACGGCACCGATCAGATCGAACATCTGGTGCGCGGCGAAGACCGCGAAGTAGAGGGCGGCCAGTCCCCCTCCCATCAGCCCCTGGCCGAGAGCGTGGTAGCGGCGGCCGAGGAGGCGGGTGCCACCGACGAGCATCGCCAGGCCGGTGATCACGGTCAGGCCGACGCGGGATGCGGGGCCCAGGTACCCGTTGTCGATCGAATACTTGAGGAAGAAGCCGATGCCGAAGAGGAGCGTGATCACGCCGATCCGCAGGAGCCACTGGCTGGCGACGGCAAACTCCGGCGACACCCCCTTCGGCACATGCTCCTCGCCGACGATAATCCAGTTCCAGATTTTCCCGAGAGTCTCCCCGGCGGCCTTCTCGAACGCGCTCGGCTGCCGCGGCGCGGGGGGCGGGAGCGGGGTCCATGGCTTCTTGGACGGCGAAGCCGGCCCCACCCCATCGGCCGACCGGTCGTCGGCGGTGCCCCGGACGTTCACCGGGGTCACCACGCGTTCCGGGAGTGGCGGCGGATTCTGCCAGCGTCTCCCTTCGACGGGTTCGGTCGTCGAAATTGGTAGGCGGGTCGGCTCGATGGTGGCTTCGGCCCCCCGCGCCTCTGATGGGATGGCGGGCGGAAGCAGATCAGCAGCCCCAGCGGCGACGGTCGGGGCAGGAGCGGCGGTCGGAGGGCGAAGGCTTTCCAGGCCGTCGAGCCGCTTCGTCAACCGGCGAAAGCCGGCCTCTTGCTCCCTCTCCAGCCTCCAGACTGCCAGAAGGGTCACGATCGGCGCGAGGAGGACGCCAAGAAGAAAAATACCACCGAGAAAAAGAAGGAATTCCATCGTAACCTCCCCACGCCTGGGATATCTGGGCACTGAAAGCCAGGGCGACATCCCGAGAACAAAGTCACGCGGAGGTTTCAGCCCCGGAATCACAGGGCCACCGGCCGATCCGGGCGTCTGCCGCCGAACGATCGGTGATGCTAGGCTTGCGAGGCTATCCGGTGCGCTCCCCGTCACAAAACCTGTCCCACGGCACTCCCCCGCCATGAGCCTCCCCACTCTCCGCGCCTCCGAGCACCTCCACGACGTCAAATACGAGATCCGCGGGGCCCTTGCGCGCCGTGCCGAGCAACTCGAGCGGGCCGGGCATGAGATCGTCAAGCTGAACATCGGCAACCCCGGCGCCTTCGGCTTCCGGATGCCCGAATCGATGCGCCGGGCGATCGTGGAGAACCTCCACCAGGCCGATCCCTACTCACACCAAAAGGGGATCTTCCCGGCCCGCGAGGCGGTCGTCATGCAGCAGCAGACGCGGGGCGTGATGGATGTCACGGCCGACGAGGTGTTCATCGGTAACGGAGTCTCAGAACTGATCATGATCGCCATGCGGGCGCTCCTGAACCCCGGCGACGAGGTCCTCGTTCCCAGCCCCGACTATCCGCTTTGGACGGCGTCGGTCGTGATCCATGGGGCGAAGGCGGTCCACTACCCCTGCCGGCCGGAAAACGGCTTCGTGCCCGATCCCGCCGAGGTGGCGAAGCTCGTCACCGAGCGGACGCGGGCGATCGTCATCATCAACCCCAACAATCCCACCGGCGCCGTCTATCCGCGCGAGGTTCTCGCCGGGCTCGCGGCGATCGCCGAGAAGCATCATCTCGTGGCTTGTGCCGACGAGATTTACGACGAGATGCTCTACGGCGATGCCACGTTTGTGCCGCTGGCGACCCTCGCCCGGCACACGCTCTGCCTCACCTTCGGCGGCCTCTCGAAGATCTACCGGGCCTGCGGGCTGCGCGTGGGCTGGATGAGCGTGTCCGGCGAGCGCGAGCATGCCCGCGACTACCTCCAGGCGGTCGAACTGCTCGCGTCGCTACGCCTCTGCTCGAACGTGCCTGGCCAGTACGCGGTGCAGACCGCCCTCGGCGGCCACCAGTCGATCTTCGATCTCACCCGTCCCGGCGGCCGCCTCCATGCCACCCGCGCGGCGCTCCTCGACGCCGTGGCGAAGAGCCGTTTCCTCGCGATTCAAGCCCCGGAAGGAGCGATGTACGGATTCGTGCGCGTCCGTACCGACAGACTCGGGGCTGCCGGAGCCGACTTTTCCGATCAGGCCTTCGCGCTCGATCTCCTCGAGCGGAAGCATGTGCTCGTGGCGCCGGGATCGAGCTTCAACGTCCCCTACCGCGATCACTTTCGCGTCACGCTCCTCCCCGACGCGGCCCTCATGGCCGACGTCTTCGCCCGGATCGAGAGCCTGCTGGCGGAATATGCCGAAACGTGAACGCGGAGCCGATCAGTCGGGGGGCCGGACGCGCACCAGACAGACGCGGCCGTCTGGCTCGGGAGTGACCTCGATCCGCAAGCCGAGGAACTGCCGCAGGATTTCGATGTGGGTCGTGGCATGCCGTGAGAGGGGCCCGGTGCGAAAGGCTCCTCCCCGGGCCTTCCAGATCGGAAGAGCACACGTCTGAACTCCAGTCACTAATGCGCATCTCGTATGCCGTCTT
>CAJAYZ010000659.1 GCA_903949225.1 uncultured Planctomycetaceae bacterium | reverse complement strand
TGGCATCCGGTCCAGGCAGCCAATTCAGGCAACCAATTCAGGCAGTTCAGCTCAGGAAAATCAGTCATGGCCAAGGGAAAGAAGCGACTCGAAGTGATTCACCTGGTTTGCTCGGAGACCGGTGACCAGAACTACACGCTGCGCCGCAAGTCCGGGGGCGAGAAGCTCAAGATCAAGAAGTATTCGCCGCGGCTCCGCAGGCACACGCTCCACAACGAGAAGAAGAAGTAGTCGGCAGCGCTGCCGGATTGTTCGGCCCGTCGTGATGGCCGCCGGCCTGCCGTCGCGAACTTCGTCTGCCGTTGATGCTTCTCCGGGAGCGTAGCGAGGTGAAGGCGGTTGTCTCGCCCAGACCTCCGACGATCTCCGTCAACCGACCTCCTCGAGCAGGTTGAGGAGGGAGTGTTCGTCGTTGGCCGCCACGGTTGCCACCCGGTCGGCGCGGCGGAGGAGTGTCGATGGGCATCGGCCCGCGCTCCCCTCTTCGATCAGGAGCAGGCGACACTCGGCCCGCCGGTGAAATCGCCCCTTCCCAGGCCAGACACAGACGTCGATCTCGCAGGGCGCCCCGCGGTCAGCGACGGGCGCGTCGGCCAAAAGCCTGGCGACCAACTCCGACAGCCCGTTTCCAGGTGGAGTCGCTCGGGCTGTTTCCGAAGTGCGGCCAAGGACACCGTCGGGGAGTCCCCAGCAGACGGCGTTTCGATCCCGCACGCGGAGGCCCCGACGGCAGCGCGACAGCCGACCGCGGCGGAGGAAATAGCCGACGTTGACGCCGTCGCGCCACCGCGGCGTCGCCGATGGATCGCTCGGATGCCAGACGTGGTAGGTGAAGGTCCGGTCGATGATCGATGAGAGCCGGACGCCCGCCCCCCGCAACCGCAGCCCGAGGTCGTCATCCTCCTGCCCCCAGCCGAGGAAGCGCTCGTCGGAGCCGTTGACGCGGGAGTAGTCTTCGCGCCAGACGGCGAAGTTGCCGCCGGCAAGTCGCGGCTTCGAACGGTGGCGGATGAAATTCTGAAACACGCTCTTCCGATGCCGGCGCGACATGCGGCGCAGTTCTGCGGAGGGGGCGAGCCGGCGGAGGTCGGTCGTCGCCAGCCCGGACGGGACTAGCTCGCGCGAAGTGGCCTCGGGGAGGCGGATGACATCGCCGAGCATCGCGAGGCCGGGCCGTCGGGCGGCGAGGTGGGCGGCGACATGATCAGGGGGGAGCACCGAGTCGCCATCGAGAAACAGGAGCGTGTCGCCGGCGGCGACAGCGGCGCCCCGGTTGCGGACCCGAGCGAGACGGAAGCCGTCGTGGGGCTCGGTGGTGAACGCCACCGGAAATGGGGCCCGGCGAGCGAAGTCGGAGATGATCTCCACGGTCGTGGCATCGGAGCCGTCGTCGGCCACCACGACCTCGAACCGACCATCGACCCCCTCCTGGAGGGCGATCGACTCGAGCACGAGGGCCAGGTGCCTCGGCTTCTGGTAGGTGTTGACGATCAGGGAGATGTCGGGATGGTTCATGTCAGGAGTCGCTCGAGAACGGCCTCAGGGGCGTGGGCCTGCCGGAGGGCAACGGCCGCCCGTGCCGCCCCGGCAAGGTAGTGGTCGGCGTGGGCGACAAGTTCCTCGATCGCTTCGGCGGCGCCGTCGGCTCCGGCGATCACGATGCCGACGTTCCCGCGCGGGCTTGCGTGTCCTCCATGGAGCCAGCGGATCCGCAGCCCCGAGAGGGCGACAGCCTGGTGGTGGGTCGGGATGGCGAGCGTGAGCGTGGTTGGCCCGGCTGTCGGCGAGACGTGACCGAGGCGGAACACGACCGGCACCGCCGTGCCGGAGCTGTCTGCCTCGAGGATGGCGGAGGAGGGAGTGGCGCTGCGGCCAAGCGTCAGTATCAGCGGCGGCTCGAGGAGGGCAGGGGGCCCCAGCGCGCGCCACGTCACCTCAACGACGGCCAGGCCTGCCCCCGGTGGGGGCGCGACCGGCAGTGTCAGCATGCCACCGGCCGGCACTGCATCGACGGCAAACGTCTCCACGGCAGCCTGCGGATGAAGACCGACGAGGTGATCGACATGGGCCCGCAGCGCCGGCTGGAGACGGCGGGCCATCCATCCGCCGCCGGTGACGATTGCCACCTTCCCCGCGGCCAGGGCCTCGAGGAGCACCGCCGAGCAGCGGTGGCGGTAGCGACGTTGGTCGTAGGGGAGGAGGAGCGCGTCGGCGGCGGTGAGTTGGCGATGGTAGGCAGCGGAGGGGAACGGGCCGGCAAGGGGCTCGACGAGTTCGGGGGTCCGGCGGGCGATGCTCTCGATCGCCTCGAGCGCCTGGCCAACGGCGATGTCGGCCTCTCGGCGCGAGCGAGGGTCGAAGCCGGGGTTGGTTTGGATGGCGAAGTGCAGCCGGTCCCTCAAGGGTCGAATTGCCGCGATCTCGTTGACCAGCGCCGGGGCGATCTGGCTGTTTTTCTCGCTCCGGGCATCACCGAGCATGGCGATGCGGAGACGCCGGCCGGCTGTCGGCCGCAGGAGCGGCACCGCGTCGGGATCCGCGGGGAGATCGATTGGATAAGGAAGGACGGAAACCGGCGCTGCGCCGACCAGCGACCACTCCGCGGCCAGTTCCTCCGTCGGGGTGTGGAAGTGGAGCCGGTGGGGTGCTGCGAGGCGGATCGCTTCGTCGAGCAGGCGGCTGACCCGGCTGATCCGGCCATCTGTCCCAGCGGAAACGGCTCCGTCGGGCGCGAGGATGGGGCCGTGGAACTGGAGGTGCCAGCCGATCCCCGCCGGAGGACGCGTGGCGTGGATGGCCTGCGCGAGTCCCACGGCATCGAGTTCAGAGGCGGTGGCGATCACGACCCGATCGCCCGGCGCGAGCGAGGCGATCGTGGGAGCGAGATCGGCGGCGAAGGCAGCCACGCGCGAGCGGCGTTGCCGGCTCCGGGCCCAAGTCTCCCACGGGGGCTGCCACCGCGGTCGACCGTCAACCTTGAGCCGATCGAGCTCGGCAAAGGCAGTGAGTTTCGAATGGCCAGGGAAGCGGAGCACCGGCCACACGCGCCAGTCCGCAGTGGCATCGGCGGGGAGCCGGGCGGTCGATCGGCAGACGAGTTCGCACGCAATGCCCCGCCGTCGGGCGGCACCGAGGACCGCGACGGCGTACTGCCAGGGATGGGAGCCGGCGCCGTCGAGACAGGGATCGACGAGGATCAATCGTGCCGGTGGAGCGGTCATCGCTCGATCGCCCCGTCGAGTGGCCCTGTCCTTGGGTTTCCTGCCGGGGCGAGTCGGTCGAGGAGCTGGCCGAGTTCGGCTTCGCCGGCCTCCATCACCATCGCGATCTCGAGGGCCACAAGCGCCGTCTCCCCGGCGAAACCCCTGGGCAGTTTGACGAGGTCTTTGAGCGTCGTGACCAGGGCCGCGTCGTGGCCGCGGGCCCAGGCGGTGAGGTCGGCGAGGTCGGTCGGGGCATAGGCGTGGTGGTCGGCATAGGGGCGGAAGGCGACGACCTCGGCCCCGAGGCCGGTGAGAGTTTTTCGGAAGGCGGACGGATTCCCGATCCCGGCGAACGCCGCAACGCGGCGCCCATCGAGCCAATCGATGCCGTGCCTTGTCCCCGCCTGGTCGCGGACGGCGACGGGGGCGTGGCTCGCCTCTGCCCACACGCTCGGCAGCATCCCGCCGCAGGCCGCGGACAGGTGGTCGCGAATCTCCGCCCGCCGCTCGGGGGAGAAGCTCCCGGCCCGGGTGAGGATCGCGGCGTCTGCGCGGGAAAGTCCCGACAGACGTTCGCGGAGCAGGCCGCGGGGGAAGACATGCCCGCAGCCGAAAGGATCGGTGGCATCGATCGCGACCAGATCGAGATCACGGGCCAGGCGGCGGTGCTGAAAGCCGTCGTCGAGCACGACGAT
>CAJAYZ010000658.1 GCA_903949225.1 uncultured Planctomycetaceae bacterium | reverse complement strand
GAATCCACCCCCCGCTGACGCGTCTGCAGCTGCGCCTTGAGAGCGTCGATCCGCAGGATCTCCCGCCACAGGTCGTCGGCCGACATCTCGAGGATGTTCGGAATGTCGCGCATCTCGCGGGCACGGCGAGCGTCGGTCATCGCCGAGAGGTATTCGCCGAGCCAGGCCTTGGCGTCGGCCGCCTGCGGGGTCTCGAGGAGCCGCATCTTCACCGCGATCGAGTCGAGGAGGTACTCCAATTCGTACGACGACATCGAAGCCACCCGGTCGTTGAAGCGGGCCTTGATACGGCGGACCTCGGCGGGGGGATAGACCCGCTGGACAACGAGCCAACCCCCGAGTTCTGCCACCGCGCGCTGCCAATCGGGGCTCGAGAGAAGGTCGTGCTTGCGCGCGAAATCTCCGTCGTCGCCGTCATCGAAGGTCTGACCCGACGCTTCCGAGGCCGCTGCGGTGACCAACGGCAGCGGGCCAGCCATCACGGCCATACAGAGCCAAGCGGCAATCGCCCGGTTCCACGTCGCAACCCGTTCGTTCGAGTGCATCATCGCCCCCCCTCCTTCACCTCACGCACCCAGACCGCCCGGGTCGGCCGGCCGGCGTCGGCGTCGAACACATCCGGCATGATCCGCCACAAGCACCGGTCCGGCCCGTCGGGACTGTAGACGTTGGTCGTCGACTCCTGACGGCCGTCAGTGAGGAACACCGTCTGCACCGCGACCCACGAGTCGCCGTCGCGAAAGAGCGTCGCCTCCGAACGGCTGCCGTCGGACGAGAAGCCCCATGACCGCAACCGCCGGACGCCCGAATCCCAGCCGATCCGTTGGTGGACGTCGATGAACCCCGCAGTCGCGTCGTTCGCCGCGAGGGGAACGCGCACGTCACGGACGAGGAACGCCCGCCCCTCGTCCCAGCGAACGCTCATCCGCGTCGCGGGAGGGAGGTCGTGCCGTCCGTCCCCCTCCCCGAGCGCTTTTTCGTCGACGTCGAGTACCCAGTCTCCGACCAGCCAGTCGAGTTCCTCGAGCATGTCGGGATCGGCGACGACGGGCCGCTCCGATTCGCGCACTCCCGCGAGCTTCCAGCCCTTCTCGCTGCGGACCCAAAGCGCTGAGAACCAACCCTCGACCCGGTTCCGCGTTCCCGGCAGCACGACGTCGACCGAGCCGTCCTCGATCGCCACGTCGGCGGAGAGAAAGCGCAGACGGGTCTCCGGGCGGCGTGCCACCGGTTCCGGCGTGCCGCCTTCCCCGACCTCGATTTCCCGCGCGGAGGAGCGATTACCCCAGCCGTCCACGATGTCGCCGTCGGGCGTCCAAGCTTCCCTGACCGCCTGCGCATCCCCTCGCGCGAGTGCCTCGGCGTAGGCCGCGGAGGCGGCACGGATGGCGGCGACATCGGCGGGCTTCCCGGTGACGGCTTCGTCCGACACCGCCCGGGAAAGCGGGACGAGGGCGAGCAGGCAGGCGATGCGAAGCAGTCGGCTGCTCCAGCGGCCGTTCACCGGGGCTCGCGGGCGAGGCAACGTGGAGGGCATCGATTTCCTCGTCGAGCCGGGGCGGGGCAGAAGGGTGCGGTAGCGTACTGCAACGACCGAGCACTGTCGAACGACGCCCTTTCTCGATAGTCCGCGCGCTCGCCCCATCGCCAGGCGACCCGAGACGATTGCGGAGCCGTCACGCCGGCGTTTCTTGACCCCCGCTGACTTTTCGGCGGCGGCCAGCTCGACGGTCGCCCCAGAAGCTGATCGGGCTTCACAGCGCCCGAATACCGTCTCCATCCTGCGGTTTTTTCTTCCTCACCCGTCTACGCGGCCGGTCGAGGCGGGTGATGCGGGAGCCGGGGGTCAACGAAGTAGGCCGGTAAAAGCAGAGGGGAGCAGGCCCCCATGGAGCCTGCTCCCCTCGCGGGTGAGTCTCGAATCGTCAGCTTGGGTCAAGACGCCTTCAGCCGACGACGCTCAAGCAGGCCGAGGGCGCCGGTGACAAGGGCGAGGACGGAGCCCATGCCAGCGGGGTCGATTTCGGGGACGGCGTCGGGGTCGACGTAGGTTGGGTTCGCGATATCACCGGCGGAGAAAATCGTCGTCTCTCCGTTGGTGTAGCTGGGCGAATTCGTTGTCAGTCCGAAGTAGATGTTGTCGAGCGCGAAGTCATTTCCAAGATATTCCGTCTCGAAGTTCCGAAGGCGGAATGCCAGGCTCGTCGGCGCCGTGAGGAAATAGGTGTCGACGTAGTTCTCGCCCCAACTCTGGAACGGAGTGTCCGTCGTCCGGGTGAAGTCGTTCCACCCCTGATTGTTGACGTTGATCTCGAAGTAAAGCGAGGGCGACACGTACGTTTGGGGATCGACGAGATTCGATACGAGGGACTCGAATCGATAGAACGTCGGGCTTTGCACGTTGGTCGTGACGGTCACACCGGTGACGCTAGCGCCCGTCACCGTCTGATACCAGGGGATAAGACTGACGTTGGCTGCCCCATTTCCGATGTAATACGGGTCGGTATTTCCCGTCGGGCCGTTGAGGGCATAGAAACCGCCATTGAAGTTAGCGGCATTCGTGCCGATGTAGTACTCGGCCTCGGTGGTGTTGTTCGAGGTGTAGAAGTAGTCCGATCCGAATCCAGGGTTGCCAGCGGAGAAATTCCCGTTGACGATAATGTTGGCGGCCGGAACGCCGCTGCACAGGCAACCGGCCAAGAGGATTACAGAAAGCCGAATCAAACGCTGACGGTAGCTCGCGGCTGTAAAGCTCATGACATGATTCTCGTGGGTTGGGTCTTCCAGCTTCGTGATCGTGTCCGCGCTCACCAGCCCGTGGAGGGGCTGCCGCGGAGAAGTTTTGCAAGGTATGCCTCGTCGCGAGCGTCTGCTATTGGCGGAAACGCCAGCCCCATTCCGGGGGGGGTGCAAGGGGCTGGAGGCTTGCAGTCTCGACATCCGAGAGTCCGTCGGCGGGCCTCCGATCGGCGCCTCGCGGTGCACCGGGCGGGCGTGTATTCGCGGGCGGAGGTGGGCAGT
>CAJAYZ010000657.1 GCA_903949225.1 uncultured Planctomycetaceae bacterium | reverse complement strand
GCGAGTACTTCTGACGCTCGCTGCCGCGGGTCAGCTCCCGCGTGCCGGACCAAAGAGCCACGAGTGAACGTGGTCGGTCACTTGGCGGAGAGCCGACTCGGCGACGTGCTGCCGGTAGTTGGCTCCCATGTCTTTCGTCAGCGGCGCGTGACCCATGATGTGGTCAACCGCGACCTGGTTGCCGGTCTCGGCACCGATCGTCTCGAACGATCGCCGGAGGCCGTAGAAGCCAAGTCCCTTCTGCGCCACGCTCGATTTCTGCATCGCCTTCTTCATCGCGTCGGAGATGGCGTCATGAAGGGTGATCTGGGGCTTGCCGCCCTTGTCGGCATGGAAGACCTCGCGGGTGTACGGCATGCCGTTCCTCGTGGCGAACAGGAGTCCCTTGGCCGACTCGTCCCTCGGCCGCTTCGCGGCTCCCATGGATGCGACCGCGGCTTTCACCGCACTGATCGTCTCCGGCCAGAGGGGGCAACGCCGTTGGATCCCAGTCTTCACGCGAGCGTAGTCGAGCCACCCGCGCTCGAGGTCGATGCAGGAAGCGGGCAATCTCCCGAGGTCGGTGTTCCCGAGCCCGGCGTTGATGCCTAGGAGCACCATCGCCCGCAGCACCGGCGGCGCGACATCCAGGATGCGACGGATCTCGTCGGCGTGGAAGTGGATCCGTCCGGAGCGTGCCTTCGCCCTGCGGAGAAGCCGTCTTTCTGGACGCCGGAATTCCTCCCCGAACCGCACCGGCCTGTCGATCAACTCCTCCTCGTAGGCGAACTTGAAGATGCTCCTCGCGTTACCGACCCGGTTGTTGAGGGTCGTGGCGTTCACTCTCTTGCCGAGGAAGTCCCTGAAGTTCGCGAGGTCCTTCCTCATGATCGACGCCACCGCGCGGTCACGGCCGAAGTGGGCGACCATCAATTCGCAGTCGCGGTGATACTCGACGAAGGTGGCGGGCTCGATGTCCCCCGCAGCCCGCTAGCGATCCTTGGCAGCCAGGAACCTGTTGGCGAGTTCGGCAAGCGTCAACTCACCGCTGCGGTCGACCGTCGTGACCTGACCAGAGTGCAGTCCCTGGCAGTGCTTGTGGTAGCGGTCGAGGGCGGCGTCGGGATCATGGACCGGGCCGAAATAGAAGAGCTTGCCGCGGATCTTCTTGCAGAACTGGCCGGAAGGATGGGGAGTGAGCGGGAACGACGGGTAGGGCTTCCGCACCGGGGCTTTGCGTTGCGTCGAACCGGTCACCGCCGCCCTTTTCCTTCCGCTCGGGGTGGGGGATACTCGGGCGACGGGATCCTCCGATCGCCTGGAAACGCCGACGTCGGCAGGGCTGGGTGAAACGTGGGTTCCGACACTCTTGGCGATCATGGATTTGGCCCTCGAAGACACCGCCCGGTTGTAGGATCGGTTGTAGTCGAGGATTTCCAGTTCGACAAGCGATTCGAAATACCCTATAAAATAAGCACACGCGCCCGTAGCTCAGGTGGATAGAGCATGGGATTTCTAATCCCAGGGTCGCTGGTTCGAGTCCAGCCGGGCGTACTGGTTGACTGGCGGGCGCGGATGCCCGCCCCCGAGCACGAACCGGAGGTTCGCAAGCGGAGACCGGCCAGGACGGCCGGCGGAGCGGAGTCACGGCGCCCTCTTTTTCGGGGTACCATGGACGGAGAGGGTGAAGGGCGATGCGGAGCGTGGAGGTGATCGACGTGGTGCGGTGGCTCCTCGCGATCGGTTTGATCGCCGGCCTCTCGGCGCCGGCTACGGCCGCCGATCGGCTCGACTTTAACCGCGATATCCGACCGATCCTCGGAAACCACTGCCTCCATTGCCACGGCGTCGACGAGGCGAGTCGGCAGGGGGGAGTGCGGCTCGATCTTTCCGCTGCAGCGATCCTCCCGGGCGAGTCCGGAACGGTGCCGATCGTCCCCGGCCACCCTGACTCGAGCGCCCTGATCGAGCGCGTCTTCTCCACCGACGACAGCCTCGTCATGCCGCCGGTCGATGGAGGCGGCAAGCCGCTCTCTGAGGCGCAGAAGCAACTGTTCAGACGGTGGGTGGCTGAAGGGGCCCGCTACGACGCCCACTGGGCCTTCGTTCCCCCCGAGTCGCCTCCCGTACCGGCGGTGACCGACACCACGTGGCCTAGGAATGCGATCGACGCGTTCGTCCTTGCCGACCTCGAAGCACGCGGCATGAGGCCGTCGCCCGAAGCCTCCCGCCCGGTGCTGATCCGCAGGCTCAGTCTCGACCTCACCGGCCTGCCGCCGACGCCCGCGGAGGTCGATGATTTTCTGGCCGATCCATCGCCCGATGCCTACGAGAAGGTCGTCGACCGTCTCCTCGCTTCTCCGCATCACGGCGAACGGATGGCCCAGCAGTGGCTCGACTACGCCCGCTACGGAGACAGCAACGGCTACGACGAGGACTTCAGCCGCGACATGACGGCCTGGCGAGACTGGGTGATCGGGGCCTTCAACGACAACATGCCCTTCGATCAGTTCACGATTTGTCAGCTTGCCGGTGACCTGCTGCCGACGCCGACACGCGATCAACGGATCGCCACCGGCTTTAACCGCAACCACCGCCTCAATGCAGAGGGGGGGATCCTCCCCGAGGAGTGGCGTGTTGAGACCGTCATCGATCGCGTGGAAACGACCGGGCTGACCTGGCTGGGGCTCACCGTCGGCTGCGCCCGCTGCCATGACCACAAGTACGACCCGATCACGCAGCGCGAGTTCTACGAACTGTTCGCCTTCTTCAACAACGTCCCCGAGACCGGCATCGTCGATGTCGATGGCAAGAACACTCCCCCCACGCTCCCGCTCCCCGATGCCAACCAGGAGCGGGAACTGGAACGCCTCCGGGAGCGCACTGCCGCCGTCACCGGGGATCGCGACGCCCACGCGGCGGCGATCGACCGCCTCGTGGCCGAGTGGGAGCCGGGATTCCTCGAGGCTGCCCTGCCCTGGACACCCCGGTGGACGGCGATCGAACCGACGACGGTCGCCTCGTCCGGCGGAGCGACGTTTACGCCGCTCCCCGACGGCACCTGGCTCGCCGGCGGCCCGAATCCGGCCCATGATATTTACACCCTCACGGCGCCTGCCCCCGAGGGCCGGTTCACCGGTCTGCTCCTCGAGGTGTTTCCCGATCCGAGCCTGCCCCAACGGAGCCTCGGGCGCCACGACCATGGCAATTTTGTCCTCACCGGGGTCGAGGCCGAGTTCGGCATCCCCGGCGTCGAATCGCCGGAGCGCATCCGGTTTGTCGCCGCCGAAGCCGACCATTCGCAGCCCGGCTACGAAGCCCGGTTCCTCTGCGACGACGAGCCCCGTAACGGCTGGGCGGTCGACGGGGATGTCCCGGCGAATCGGGTGCCGAGGCGATTGGTGCTCGTCGGCGATCTTCCGATGACGCTCCCCGGCGGTGCGACGCTCACGATCCGCCTTCGACACGATTCGATCACCGGCCCCAACATCGGCCGAGTCCGCCTCTCCTCCACATCGATGCCGCGGGAGTTGATCGGACTCCGCATGCCCGCCGCCGCCGCCGACAGCCTGAGGATCGTGCAGACGCCTGTCCAGGCACGGACAGCCGAGGAGCAACGGGCCGTTGTCGAGTACTTCCGTCGCGAGGTCGACTCACCGCTGCGACGATCGGAGCGTGCGGTCGAGACGGCCTCGAGCGAGGAGAAAGCTTTCGTCGAACGGCTCCCGACGACGATGGTCATGGAGGAGCTCCCCGAGCCGCGTGAGACGTTCGTGCTCGGCCGCGGGCTCTACGATCAACCCGGAGAGAAAGTGGTGGCTGCCACGCCCGCCGCCCTTCCGCCACTTCCGCCAGGGGTGCGTGCCGACAGACTCGCCCTGGCGCGGTGGATCGTCGATCCCACCAACCCGCTCACCTCCCGCGTCTGGGTGAACCGGACCTGGGAGCGGTGCTTCGGCGTCGGAATCACGAAGACCGCCGACAATCTCGGCACGCAGGGAGAGTATCCCAGCCATCCGGCGCTGCTCGACTGGCTGGCGACGGAGTTTGTCCGGCAGAGCTGGAACATGAAGGGGATGCAGAAGCTGATCGTGACCAGCGCTACCTACCGGCAGGCTTCCGCAGCCCCGGCCGACAGCTTCCTCGCCGACCCAGAAAACAGACTCCTCGCCCGGGGAGCACGATTCCGCCTCTCCGGCGAGACGATCCGCGATCAGGCCCTCTCGCTCAGCGGGCTCCTCGTGCGCCGCGTGGGCGGCCCCTCGGTGCGCCCCTACATGCCCGAGGGGGTCTGGGACGAAACGAGTCTTTACGGCGACCTTCTCGACTACCGTGCCGACGAGGGCGAGGGACTCTACCGTCGCACGCTCTACACGATCTGGAAACGGACGGCAGCCCCCCCCACGCTCCTCCTCTTTGACGCCCCTTCTCGGGAGACGTGTACGATTTCCAGGCAGCGCACCAACACGCCGTTGCAGGCGCTCGCGATGCTCAACGAAGTGACATTCGTCGAGGCGGCGCGCGTGCTCGCCGAGCGGATGATGCGCGAAGGGGGATCGACCCACGAGGGGCGTCTCGATGCCGGCTTCCGGACGGTCGCCGGCCGCCCCTTGCTCCCCGGCGAACGGCAGGTTCTCCTCGATGGAGTCACGGCCGACATTGAACGATTCCGCCGCGATCCCGCGGCGGCGGCGGCGCTGGTGGCGGCTGCGGGCCATTCCAAGCCCGACCCCGCGTTTCCTCTGGACGAACTGGCCGCCTTCACGCTGGTGGGCAACATCCTCTTGAACCTCGACGAAGTCATCACCAGAGAGTGATCTCCCCGTTCTTTCCCCCCGGATCTGTTTCCCATGCTCGATCGATCGGCCGTCGGGCTCCAAAACCGTCTCCATCGGCGACTCCTCCTCTCGGGAGCCGCCCATGGCATCGGTGCGGCCGCTGCCGGTGCGATCCTGGCAGGCGGGCAACCGGCTCATGGCGCCGTGGGGATGGCCGGGCTGCCCCATGTCGAGCCGAAGGCCCGGAGGGTGATCTCGCTCTACATGTCGGGCGGGCCTTCGCAACTCGACCTGTTCGATGCCAAGCCGGACCTCGAGAAACACCGCGGCGAGGCGCTGCCGGAGTCGATTCGCAACGGCCAGCGGCTGACGAGCATGACCGCCGATCAAGCGCTGCAGATCATGCCGTCGGAATTCCGATTCGCACGGCACGGAGAGTCGGGGGCCTGG
>CAJAYZ010000656.1 GCA_903949225.1 uncultured Planctomycetaceae bacterium | reverse complement strand
GTGATGGAGGCCTATGAGGCAGCGTTCAAGCTCACCCCCGTGCTCCTCCGCTATCCGGCCGGTGACGACACCTTCCAGAAGGCGAAGAACGCCGACCGCCCGTTCGGCTACCACGACGATTCATTCGCCTGGGCCACGCTCCACACCGGGAAGGGCGGGGACGAATGGTTCTTCATGACGGCGCTTGCAGCCGCCGGCGCGGACGCCGAAGCGAAGTGGAAGACGGAGCCGATCGGCGGCGAGATTCGTCCGGAAGCATGGGGAAAGGTGTTCGATGAGCGGCCCGGCGATCCCGCGATCCAGGACATCCGTACCTGCGTGGAGACGACCCACGCGTCGTGGTTGCTCGATAGCGGTATGTTCGGGAAGCAGCCGGACGGAGACCGGGTGCGGCGAGCGGAAGCGATCGTCCGCGGGATGGGATACGACTTCCACTGCCCGAAAGTGATCCTCGGCGAGGTCGCCGCCGGAACGGTCTCCGTCCGTCTGGAGATCGTCAACCGGGGAGTGGCTCCGTTCTATTCCGACTGGAAGGGGGAGTGGGGCCTGCTGTCTGCCGGCAAGGTGGTGCACGCGGTGGAATCTTCCGGAACGCTGACGGGGCTCCTGCCTGGCGACGGAGCCAGGGCGTGGACCGACACGCTTGACGTCAAGGGCGTGAAAGGCGGCACGTACACGCTCGCCGTGCGCGTCCCCAATCCCCTGCCGATGGGCAAGCCGCTGCGGTTCGCCAATGCGACCCAGGATGCCGATGCCCCCGGTTGGCTTTCGCTCGGCACGGTGCAGATCCCGGAGGAATAGGCCCGGGTGTTTCCCGCGATCGGCCTCTTGGAATCGGATCACCGGCGGCGCTGCCTGCCAACGGCCCGCGTCGAGTTTCTCAAGGGGCGGCTACGATGGCCACCCCGTCGATGTCGTCCGCAGGGATTCCATTCGCACTCCGGAGTTGCCCGATGTCGTCCGCCCCTTCACGCACCGTCGTCGTCACCGGATCCGCTGGCCGGCTCGGCCGGGCCGCCTGCCGCGAGCTGCTCGCGCGGGGCTGGCATGTCCGGGCCTTTGATCGCTGTCCATCCCCGGCCGGCGAGTCGATCGTCGCCGATCTCGCCGATGCGGCGGCCGTCGCCGCCGTGCTCCAGGGTGCCGACGCCCTCGTCCATCTCGCCGCCACCCCCGACGACGACGACTTCGCCGCTCGGCTCCTCCCCGACAATCTCCTCGGCCTCCACAACGTCATCGAGGGAACAAAGGCCGCCGCCGTGCCGCGAGTGATCCTCGCCAGCTCCGGTCAGGTGAACTTCGTCCAGCAGTACGAGGGCCCGTGGCCGATCCGCGTCGCGGATCCCCTCACCCCGCGCGGCTGGTACGCGATCACGAAAGTCGCTCTCGAGGCCGCCGGCCAGATCCACGCCCGGGTCACTGGCGCCGCGGTGATCTCCGTGCGGCTGGGATGGTGCCCGCGCGACCGGGCCCACGCCGAGGAATTGGGGGAGAGCTTTCACGGCCCCCACTGCTATCTCTCCCCGCGCGATGCCGGCACGTTTTTTGCGGCCGCCGTGGAACACCCCGTCTCCCCCGGGCACCACATCGTCTATGCAACGAGCCGGCCGGTCGAAATCGAGATGGTCGATCTCGAGCCGACAAAAAAGCTCCTCGACTGGGAGCCCCTCGACCGCTGGCCGGAAGGGGCGACAGACGACCTGCCGGGCTGAAGCAAAGAATGACGGACTCAGCGAGGGGTTGCCCGTGCTCTCTCGCCGGACTACCTAGAGGCCCTCCGGGGCCTCCGCTCACTCGGACCCGCCTGCGCTCCACCATCCATGGTTCCGCTTGTCGGCTACGCCGGCTCCAGAGCACGGGCAACCCCTCTTACTCCCCAGTTGTTCGTGAGCAATCGCTGCAAGATCCCTGGTAACCCCCAGCATCGTCGCCCTAATACCGCACGACCTGCCCGGCTCCGCCGAGCCCCATGGCGGCGAGCTCGTCCTGGGCCTTGGCGAGCATCATCGCCACGTCGCTGGCGACCGCCACGAACTGGAAGCCCTCCGCGACGCGGCGCTTCGCGGCCGCAGCGTCGGCGGTGTGGATGCCCGGCGCCACGCCGTGCTTTTTGCCGGTGGCCACGAGATGCGCGAGAGCCTGCACGAAGGCCGGATCGTCGCTCTCCATGGCGGGCTTTCGCCCCATCGACTTGAGGAGG
The DNA here is from genome assembly GCA_903949225.1 of uncultured Planctomycetaceae bacterium. Classification (GTDB taxonomy): domain Bacteria; phylum Planctomycetota; class Planctomycetia; order Pirellulales; family UBA1268; genus QWOP01. Next base: position 2,908 of record CAJAYZ010000656.1, on the reverse strand, counting down.
TCGTTGGGGCCGATGAAGAAGGCGTCGATGCCGGGGACAGAGAGGATCTCGTCGGCCCGTTCGACCGCGTCGATGTGTTCGGTCTGGACGACGACGAGGATCTCGTCGTTGGCCCGCTCGTAATACGTGCCGGGGTCGGTGCCGAAATTGACGGCGTGGAGGAAGCCGCCCACGGAGCGTTTTCCGAGCGGCGCGTAGCGGGCCGCCGCCACGACCGCCTCGGCTTCAGCACGCGAGTTGACCATCGGCACGACGATCCCGAAGGCGCCATTGTCGAGAACGCGCTTGATGTTCTCGGTGGTGTTGTAGGGAACGCGCACCAGCGGCACCGTTGCCACGCCGCCACTCATCCCCGCCAGCGCTCCTTGCGCCGCCACGGCGCCAAACGCCGCCACGGCCGTCTCGATGTTCACCGGCGCATGCTCGAGCTCGACGGTCAGCCAGTCGAAGCCGACGCAGGCCAGCAAGCGGGCGGCGGTCGGATCGGGGAGGCAGAGCCACGTCCCGATGCTCGGCTCGCCACGACGGAGCTTCTCCCGAACAGGGTTGCTTCTCATCGGATCGGGGCCCGGAGGGTGGGGGAGGCAAGAACGTCGGGATTGGCCACCTGCTTCGGCCGCTGTCCGGAGAGACAAGAGACAATCGCCTCGGCCGCCATCAGGCTCACCTTCTCGCCGGTCTCAACCGAATTGAAGGCCTGATGCGGCGTGATCAGGAGCCGGGGGCAGTGCCGCAGGGGGCTGTCGACCGGCAGCGGCTCGGCAGCAAAGGCATCGAGCGCCGCCCCGGCGATCCGGCCACGATGGAGCGCCGCGATCAGCGCGCCTTCGTCGATGAGCGCCCCTCGGGCGGTATTGATCAGATACGAGGTCGGCTTCATCCGCGCCAGCTGCGCCGCGCCGACGAGGCCCCGGTTGTCGGGCGTGAGCGCCGAATGGAGGCTGACGAAATCACTTTCAGCCAGGAGCCGGTCGAGTTCGACAAACTCGATCCCCTCGCTCCCTGTCGTTGCGACATGGGGGTCGTGGCCGAGGACGCGCATCCCGAAGCCCACAGCCCGCCGAGCCATCGCCTTGCCGATCCGGCCGCAGCCGATGATCCCCAGGGTCTTGCCGTGGACATCGTGTCCCCAGGCGACGCTCCACTCGCCACTGCGAAGGAGATCCTGGCCGGCATCGACCCGCCGCGCGACGGCGAAGAGGAGCGCCCAGGCGTAGTCGGCCACCGCCTCATCGAGGAGGCCGGGGGTGTTGCAGATCACGACCCCGGCTTGGGTCGCGGCGGCAAGATCGACGCAGTCGAGCCCCACGCCCCAACGCGACACGATCTTGAGGTCGGCAATGTCGGGGGAGGCGAAGAACGACGCGTTGTAGGCATCGGAGCTGGCAAGGACGGCGTCGTAGCCGCGGAGGGCCTTGGTGAGGGCGGGAACGTCGAGCGGCCCGAACGGGTCAGAGACGGTCACGGAGCAGCCAGCGGCACGGAAAAGCTCGTGCGCCTTCGTCCCGGCGTCAAACGACGCCCGGGCAGTGAGGAGCACCTTCCAGGGTTGATTGGGTGTCATAGCGCCCGAATGTAGCGAATCACCCCGGCACCGCATATCGCCCAGTCTGGCTCCGTTTCGGAGGATCTTGGCTGGCCGGCCCGATCCTATTCCCGCTGGCCGTCTGCCACACAAGTGCGGCATCGCCGTACGATAAGGAGAGGGTCGGCACGAGCCACACACCCACCGCACATCCATCAACGTCCCAGGAGGCCACAGAATGGTCGACACGATCAGCCCTGCCGCCCTCGCCGAGATCCGCCGCCGTGGGGAGTCGATCGAGCTCCTCGATGTCCGCACCCCGGCGGAGTATGGCGAGGCCCATGTCGACGGGGCGCGGAATGTCCCCCTCGACCGGCTCGATGCCAAGGCGATCGTCGCCGAGCGCACCGGGCGGCCGGGAACGCTCTATGTCGTCTGCAAGTCGGGGGGGCGGAGCCGGCAGGCCTGCGAGAAGCTCCTCGCTTCGGGGCTGACGGCGGTCGCCAGTGTCGAAGGGGGCACGGCCGCCTGCGAGGCCGCCGGCCTGCGGCTGATTCGCGGCCGCAAGGCGATGTCGCTCGAGCGACAGGTGCGGATCTGCGCGGGGGCGCTGGTCGTCGTCGGCGTGGCGCTGGCGTGGCTCACGCAAAACCAGGCCTGGACGCTCCTCTCCGGCTTCATCGGCGCGGGGCTCGTGTTTGCCGGGGTCACCGACACCTGCGGGATGGCGATGATGCTCGCGAAGATGCCCTGGAATCAGGCCCCGCGCGGCGCGGCCTGCAGCACGGCGATTTTGGCCCTGGCGCTTGTCTCGCTGGCCGGCGAAGGAATCGCCGCCGAACACACCAAAGACTCGCTCGACATGGTCAAGCAGTCGACCGCCGCTGGCAAGGCGATCCTCGTCGACGTCCGCGAGGAGGAGGAGTGGGTCGATGGGCATGTCGTCGGCGCCAAGCTCCTCCCCTTGAGCAGCCTTGAGAAGGGGATCCCCGCCGACGAGCTCACGAAGACGCTCGCCAAGGGAAAAATTGTCTACGTCCACTGCCAGGCGGGGGGCCGCTGCAAGGAAGCCGCCGATATCCTCGCCAAGAGTGGCTACGACGTCAGGGCCCTGAAGCCGGGCTTCCCGGCGCTCGAGAAAGCCGGCTTCCCGACAGCCAAGGGGAAGTGACCGCTGGGCGCGGGTCAGTCGCCGCGAGGATCGGCAAACGCTCTCCGCGCCTGCTCGAGCGCATCAGTCGCGGCGGCGGCCGGATCGTGGGCCATCCCCTCGGAGCCTTCGCGATCGTGGGCGATGGCGACAAACAGGAGCCGGAGCGGCTTCCCGGGGACGACTTCCACACCGCTCCGCTCCCCGCCGGTCAGCGCCGCGCGACCGAATGG
>CAJAYZ010000655.1 GCA_903949225.1 uncultured Planctomycetaceae bacterium | reverse complement strand
TCAGCCCACGGCCCGGAGGCCTGAGCTCAGCTTGAACGTCGCCATGCCGAGATTGACCGCCCGCTCGGAGAGCTCGGCGATCATGCCGAGGAGGTGCTGCTTCCGCGCCCGCTCAACCTCGGCCTCGGGGGCGGCCTCGCCCCGTTCGCAGCGCTCCAGCTGAACGATGAACTCTGACCCTGTGTTGTGATCGGCGGCCGTCGACACCGACCGGACCTGCAGATCGACCAGGCCGAGATGATGGAGCTCGAGGATCAGCAACTGGAAGCTCGACGGCGTGAAGTACCAGGCATGGCAGTCGATGTACTTCTCACGGCCGATGTCGTCCTGATAGCACTTCCAGGCATGGTCGAGCGTCGAGGCGAGATTGAGCTCTGGCATGTAGGTGCCGGGCATCCAGCAGCCGACCCCCTTGACGTTGATCGAGTGGGCCACCGTCTCGAAGAGGGTCTCGGAAGCATGGCGCCGATCCTGCCGCCGATGGACGGCGAGCACCTGGCCGATCGTGGAGGGATTGCGGAAGAAGTCGAACGTGTAGCGGAGATCGGGCACCGCAAGGGCCAGCACACCACCGACCCGGAGCAGCGAGGCCGCCGACTTGAAGAAGCCGAGGAGATCCACCATGTGCTCGACGGTGTGACTGCCGATCACGTAATCCATGCCGGTGCCGAACTTCGCCGAAACGATCTCTTCGATCGGCTCCCCCTTCCAGACGACGTCCACGTCCTCGATGTTGACGCACATCTTTTGCATCGCCTCGGAGGGATGGTTCGTGGCGATGCGGCGGAGTTCCTCGCCGTCGGTGAAGTCGACGACGATCGTGTTCCAGCCGTCCTTCTTCGGTGCCATCGGGCTGAAGAACGGCCCGATTTCGACTCCGCGTGTGTTGGCCTTGTCGATGCCGTCGAGGAGGATCGTGCGGCGGTCCATGGCGGTGGTCCCTGGGGTGCTTCTGAAGAGAGTGGTTGGGCCGCCGGGGCGGCCTGGCAGCGGAGACGGAATCGGAGGACGTCAGGCGGCAGCGGCTTTCAGGGGGTGGTAGCCCCCCTTTGGCCGCAACCAGTTGACTGCCGTTTGGAACTGCTCCGCCGTCGGCGTGAGGCGGAGGAACTCGCTCACCTGGACGACGAAGGCTTCGCGGTCGGCAAGGGCCCGCTCGTAGCCGATGAACAGCGTCGGCAGGCCGAGCTTGGCGGCGATTTGCCACTCCCGCTGGTAGCGCTGCAGGCTCTGGTCGAAGGCGGTCTCGAAGGACCCGCCGCCGGCAGCGAGGTGCGACATGCCGATGTCGAAGATGTTGCGGACGACAAACAGCACGAGCGGGTTTCGAACCTGATGGATCACCCCCTCGAGATAGAGGTCCACCGACGGATCCTTCCAGCCCCAGTCGATGTAGGCGGCATTGCGGCGGGCGATCACCTTGCCGATGCGCCGGTAGAGCCCCGGGTAACGGGGCGCGTCGGGCTCCGGCTGGCTGTCGAGCATCGCCGTCACGAACTCGCCATCCTCCATGTTGATCCGCGTGTCGGGTTGGCTCGCCTCCACCATCCTGACGCCGAGGGCATCGACGACTCCCGACACGGCCGTCGTCCCGCCGCGACCGCAGCCGATGACGATCACCGTCCGGCTGTCATAGGCCGGCAGTGGATACGCGATCGCATTTCGGCAGACCTCGGTGCGGCGCTTGTAGAGGCCGAACCGGGTCATGATTGCATCTTCCCCCTCCGCCTCCACTGGAGGCACGGTCGGGGGGACGTCGGACGACGTCGGTACCGTCGCGGCGAGCGTCTCGTGATCCATAGCATCGCTTCCTTGCGGGAGTTCGGGCGGCTCCGCCGCCCGTGGATTGGTCGGGAGACTTGTTCTTCGGGAGACTTGAGAGATGAAGGTCAGGCCGTCAGCGCCCGGCGTCGCGTTCGGCTGGCGCTGGCAAGGGCCGGGGCGAGGACATGTTCGGTGACAAACTCGGTGTGGCTGACGGTCAGTGATTCCTCCCACGTCCGCGGGTAGGTCATCGCCCGGGCCCGCCGGAAGCGTCCCTCGAGGTCGTCGCTGGCCGCGGCGGCCTTCGCGAGGCCCTCCACGATCGCCGGCACCGACGGCGCCACCGGAATGACGTTGCCGCACAGGCCGCGGAGGTAGTCCTCGGTCTTCGTGCGGAAGGTGTTGGTCACCACCATCGCGCCGGAGCCGGCGCAGTCCATCGGGATGAGACTCGGATGGGGCGAGGCCATGAGTGTCAAGCAGACGTCGAATTGCCCCACCGTCTGCTCGTACTCCCGCAGCGTCATCCGCGC
>CAJAYZ010000654.1 GCA_903949225.1 uncultured Planctomycetaceae bacterium | reverse complement strand
GGCATCGACCTTCGAGCCCTGCTGGACAGCGTGGCGGCCGAGGTGGTGCTGGAGGGCGGCGTGAATCAGATGCGTGGCGGAGTGGGCCCGGCGGATCGCCGCCCGGCGGTCTTCATCGACGTTTGCCGAGACGGTGGCGCCGAGGTCGAGCGTGCCGCTGCGGAGGTGGCCGATGTGGAGCATGAAGCCCCCCTCGCGCTGCGTGTCGAGGACCTCGAAGCGCCCCGCGCCGGTCCCCTGCCACTCGAGCCAGCCGATGTCGCCGACCTGCCCCCCCGATTCGCCATAGAACGGCGTCCGGTCGAGGACGATGGTCACCGGCGCCGGGGAATCGTCGGCGGAGAGGGCGTCGCAGAGCTGACCGCGGGCGATGATCCCGAGCACCTTCCCTTCGGCGGAAAGCGTGTCGTAGCCGAGGAACTCGGAGCCGTGCATCGTCTTCTTGAGGGCGTCGAGCGGGCCGGAAGTGAACACCTCCACCCGGTTGCCGGCGCCCGACACCTTCCCATGCTCGTCCATCGCAGCGCGGAAGCCGTCCCAGTCGAAGCCGATGTTCCGCTCAGCGGCCAGCGTCTCGAGAAGCTCCGGGGGGAAGCCGTAGGTGGTGTAGAGGTCGGCTGCATCGGCACCTCCCACCGTCGCCCCGCCGGAGGACCCGAGGCTCGAAAACAGCGTCTTGATCCGCTGGAGGCCGTCGTCGATCGTCGTCATGAACGACTCTTCTTCGCGCTTGATCACCGTGGCAACGCGTTCGACGCTCTCGGCGAGCTCTGGATAGGGGCGGGCCATGAGGCTCGCCACCATTCCTGGCAGCTTGTGGAGGAACGGCTCCTTGATCCCCATCTGCCGGCCGTCGAGGACGGCGCGGCGGAGGAGCCGCTTGACGACGTACTTCTCCTCGTTGTTTCCGGGGAGGACGTTCTCGTGAATCGCGAACGTGCAGGCGCGGACATGGTCGGCGATCCGGCGCATCCGTCGGCCGTCGTCGTCGGCCGGCACGTACCGTTTCGAGCAGACATCCCCCACCGCCTCGACGAGCGGCCGGAGAATGTCGATGTGGAAGTTGCTGTCGACCCCTTGGAGCATGGCGCAGGTCCGCTCGAGCCCCATGCCGGTGTCGATGTTCCGACTCGGGAGCGGGGAGAGGTTGTCGGGGGGGGAGCCCTTGCGGTTGAACTGCGTGAAGACGAGGTTCCAGATCTCGACATCGCTGCCGTCGGGCATCCGGTAGAAGATCTCGCTGCATGGCCCGCAGACGCCATCGGGGCCCTGGCTGGGGGCGCTGGCCGGCCAGAAGTTGTCGTCTTCGCCCAAGCGGCTGATCCTGCCGTGGGGCACGCCGATCTCGTCGGCCCAGATCCGGAAGGCTTCGTCGTCATCTTGGTAGACGGTGATCGAGAGCTTCTCGGGGGCGATGTTGAGCCAGTTCTTGGCCGTGAGGAATTCCCACGCCCAGTGGATCGCCTCGCGCTTGAAGTAGTCGCCGAAGCTGAAGTTGCCGAGCATCTCGAAGAACGTGTGGTGGCGGGCGGTCCGCCCCACGTTGTCGATGTCGCCGGTGCGGAGGCACTTCTGGCAGGTGGTCGCCTTCGTGAAGTCGAGCTTGCACTTGCCGAGGAAGTGATCCTTGAACTGGTTCATGCCGGCCGGCGTGAACAACACCGAGGGATCCCAGCGGGGCACGAGGACGTCGCTGGGGCGGCGGACGCAGCCCTTCGATTCGAAGAACGCCAGATAGGCTTCCCGCAGTTCATCGGCCTTCATGTCGGCATCGGCTCCACGGACGAGGGTGAGGTCACGGAAGAAAGCAGAGGTCGGCTTGCCGGGGCAGTGGCAAGGCCTTCGGCAGACCGCTCGGTCGCCCCGGGAAAGGGACCATGATACACGCCTCCGCCCTGCAGCCCACGCCGGTTTGCCCACGCGAATCAGCCGAAAGTCGACCGAGCGGAAACGACACCACCCACGAGTCGCCGCTTGGGTCGGCAACTTGTGGGTGGATCGGATCGCATCGGCCCGCCGCCCCGGTCGGAGGCGGCTGGGCGGACGCGGAGTGTGGAGGTCAGCGGAGGGGTCTCAAAGCCCTGGCCCGCCGACCGTTCGCCGCGGGGAAATCACTCGTCGCCATCGCCTTCGTCGTCGTCGTCCGATGAGGCCGAATCTCCTCCCTCGACGGCAATCACGGCATCCTTGCTGTCGAGGACCCGCTGGCGGATCTCGGCGGCAACTTCCGGGTTGTCCTTGAGGAACTGCCGGGCCTTCTCCCGGCCCTGGCCGAGGTGGACCTCACCGAAGCGGAGCCAGGTGCCGGTCTTGTCGATGAGCTTGGCGACGACGGCGAGGTCGAGGATGTCCCCCTCCACGCTGATTCCGTTGGCATGCATCATGTCGAACTCGGCAACCCGGAACGGCGGGGCCACCTTGTTCTTCACAATCTTCACCCGCACCCGCTGACCGACGACATCCTCACCGTCTTTGAGGGTGCCGATGCGGCGGACGTCGACCCGGCACGACGAGTAGAACTTGAGCGCCCGGCCACCGGGGGTCGTCTCGGGGCTGCCGAACATCACGCCGATCTTCTCGCGGATCTGGTTG
>CAJAYZ010000653.1 GCA_903949225.1 uncultured Planctomycetaceae bacterium | reverse complement strand
GCATGGACGGCGACGAGCACCTCCGGCACCGTCGACATGCCGACGACATCGGCGCCGATGGCCCGGAGGAAGCGGTATTCGGCCCGCGTCTCGAGGTTTGGCCCGGTGACGGCGACGTAGACGCCGCGGTGGGCGACGAAATCCTCGTGCCGCGCGACGGCGAGCGCTTCGTCGATCAGCTCCGGCGTGTACGGAGCCGACATGTCGGGGAAGCGCGAACCGAGCCGGTCGTCGTTGATGCCGACGAGCGGGTTGTCGTTCATGAGGTTGATGTGGTCATCGATGACCATGATGTCGCCGGTACGGAAGTGCGGATTGAGCCCGCCGCAGGCGTTGGTCACGATCAGGAGGCCGGCGCCGAGGCGCTCGAGGACCCTGACCGGGAACGTGATCTGCGCGAGCGGATAGCCCTCGTAGGCATGCATCCTCCCTTCCATGACGATCACGGGCACGCCGTCGAGATGACCGCAGACGAGCTGACCGGTGTGCCCCGTGGCCGTCGAGCGGGCGAAGTGAGGAATCTCGGCGTAGGGGATGACCACCTGCCCGGTGATCGCGGCGGTCACTCCGCCGAGCCCGCTGCCGAGGATGATTCCCACGGCCGGCTGGTGAGGGAAGCGTGCCTGGATCGCGGCACTGGCCTCGGTGATCTTGTCGTACTGATCGAGCATGCTCTCCCCGCCTCGCTGTCGCCAGAACTCGGGCCCGGAGTCAGGCGCGACCGACGAGGGCGCGAAACTCCGGGCGCTCGCGGATCGACGCCAGGTCGGGATCGACCTCCATGTGGGCGACGTCGTCGTAGCCCAGCCGGAACGCCTCCCCGAGGCAGAGAATCGCCTCGTCGGCACGTCCGGCCAGAGCCAGCGAGCAGGCCAGATTGTAGCGGGCGAGGAAATCCACTGGCAGACGGGCGACGAGACGCCGGTCGAGCTCGAGCGCCCGCTCGTGGAGGCCGCGGCGGGAGGCGAGTTCCCCAAGCACTCGGAGGACGTCGATCGAGTCGGGGCTGCGGACGAGGATCCGCTCGAAGAAATCGATGTCGAAGTCGAGTTGGCTGAGGCGGCCGAACCAGGGGAGCGGAGAGGCCTGTGAACCTCCCGCCGGCTGTGCAGGCCGCCGTTTGGAACGGCGCGGCCGCCCCGACCCGGCATCGCCGGCGGGATCATCCGCGCCTGGGGTGTCAGCGGGAGCGGACAAAGGAGGGGCCAAAAGGGGAGGGGCCGAACCACGGGATGATCAGGCCTGCAGGTGTGCTTCCTGCCGGATCAGCGGCCGGGGTCACTTCTTCTTCGAAGGGCCCTTGGCTGGAGGCGGCAGCGGTTCGTTCTCCTCCGGGTGATCCCAATCGGGATCGTTCTCCTCCTCCTCGAAGTCGTCGTCAAACTCGTCATCGAAGTCGTCAAAGCTCGACTCCTCCTCGGGGAGGGGCTGGGCCGTGATGTCCTCCTCGTCGCCGAGTTCATCCTCTGATTCTTCGGCGTCGTCTCCCTTCATCACGGCGCCCGACCGCGGCCACGCCCCCACTGCCGGAAACGCGGAAGGCGGCGTCATCGCTCCGAACAAGGTGGGAACGACCGGCACGGGAAGGGGGGGGAAGGCGATCATGGGGCGGCTGACTTCAGGGGGAGCGGGAGAAGGCGGAATGGGGGAGAGCAGTGGCAAAAGCCCCTTGAGAGAACCCTCTCGTCGGGGGCGCGTCAAGACGCATCGCCGTGGCCGACGGCATCCCGGCGGAAAACCGGCCGCCGAACAGGCGGGGACGGAGAAGCCGTGGGGACCGGAGCGGGACAATCTGCCCCGGAGGTGTCAGGTGTGGTAGTCGGCGT
>CAJAYZ010000652.1 GCA_903949225.1 uncultured Planctomycetaceae bacterium | reverse complement strand
GGCCAAGGCCTGATGAATCGGCCCGGCGGGGCAGTCCGGCGTCGTTCGCAGGGCCACCCGGCAGGACGGAGCAGAGACGGGCGAGGCCTGGAGCGACTCCTTGGAGAACGCCCAAGCGATGACCGCCGCGATCGGCAGTCCGATCAATGGCACGAGAATGAACCCGGCTCCGACGGCGAGGCCGACGGCCACGGCGAGGATCACGAAGGCCGTGTCGCGGGGGTCGTCGACGACACTCCTGAAGCGGACGATCGCCAGGGCCCCGACGAGGCTGAAGGCCCGCGCCGTGCTGTCGCCGATCGCCAGGGTGATCATGGCGATCACCACCGCCAGGAGGAGGAGCGTCTGCGAGAGATCGGTGGCCTGCGCGGCGTGGCGGCGCCTCGTGGTCGAGTAGATCATCGAGACGAGGCTGCCGAGGACGAGCGCGGCGAGGAGCCGCGTGACGATGCTCGCCCAGCGGAGCTCTGCGTCACTCGGAAAGGCATCGGTGAACCAGGATGGCATGGGGAGGCCCTGTGGTGGCGTCGGGGAGCGGGGGATGGGGTGCTGGCTTGCCTCCCGTGACGGGGATAACCATCATGGCCCCGCCGGGCCGATTCGCGAAACCCCGGCGGAATCCCGGTGTGACCGGGTCGGGAGCAACAGATGACAGCACGGTGGTTCTTGGCGGCCGTTCCTCTGGCTCTCGTCCTGGCCTGGTTCGAGGCGCCGCCGATCGCCGTCTCGGTCGCGGCCCTGGCGGCGATCGTGCCGCTGGTGGGGCTGATTGGTGACGCCACCGAGCACCTTGCCGCCAGACAGGGGCCGGTGGCCGGGGGGCTCGTCAATTCGACCCTCAACAACCTGCCGGAACTGATCATCGGGATGGTGGCGCTTTCCAACGGCCTCAGCGGCGTCGTCAAGGCCTCGCTCACCGGCGCCATCCTCGCCAATCTGCTGGTCAGCCTCGGCGTGGCGCTCCTCGCCGGGGGCCTGAGGCACGGCGAGCAGCGGATCGACCGGCGTCGGCTCAATGTCAGCGCCTCGATGCTGATGATCTGCGCCTTCTGCTTCATCGTCCCCGCCGCGTTCACGCTCGGCGCCCCGGAGGGAACGCGGGGATTGTCGCTCGAGATGTCGGTCGTGCTCCTCGGCATGTATGTCGTCAATCTCGCCGTCACGATCCTCGCTCCAGGGAACGACACGGGGCTGATCGCGGCGGAACGTCACCACGATGACGCGCCCCAGCAATCCTCCTGGCGGAGCCTTGCCGTGCTCGGTGTGGCGGCGACGCTCCTGGCGATGGTCAGCGAAGCCCTCTCGGAGGCGCTCGTGCCGACAGCCCGGAGCCTCGGGCTCTCCGACACCTTCAGCGGGATCGTGTTCCTCGGAGGCGTCGGCAGCCTCGGGGAAATCCTCGCCAGCTTCCGCTTCGCCCGACAGGGAAAACCGTCGCTCGTCCTTTCCGCGACGGTCGGCTCGACGATCCAGATCGTCCTCCTCGTCGCCCCGCTGCTCGTCTTTGCCGGCCTTTTTCTCGGCCAGCCGATGGACCTCGCCTTCACCTCCTTCGAAGTGGTGGCAATCGTGCTCGCCACCGTGATCACCCGCGAATTGATCCAGGACGGCCGCGCCAATTGGTTCGAGGGGTGCCTCCTCCTCGGGGTCTATGTGATCCTGGCGATCGGATTCTTCCACCTCCCCGACTGACGACGCATCGGCCGCTTCCGCGGCGAGTCTCTCCCACTTCGTGATCCACCATGATCAAGCTCGCCGTCCGGTTGTGCCTCCTCATGCTCGCCGTGGAGGCCTCGAGCGCTGCCGGCGCGGCCGATGCCACAGCACCGCCCGCGGTGGCCCGGCCGGTCGGGCGTTTTCTCCAGCAGGTGCCGCTCCATCGCGAATGGCCCCCCGGTTTGCCGGAGCGGTTCCTGCCAGAGCGAGTCTGGATCGATCCGATGGGGCGAGTTCTGTTCAGCGCTGGCGACAGGGCGTATCGCTTGGAGGGGGGAAGGTTCGAGCCGGCGCCCGAAGCTGCTCTCGCAACGCGCGACGACGGCGAGGATCTGTCGGATGTGGCGCCGAGCGACGAGATACGTCAGGTAGCCAGAAGAGACGGCGCCGTGGCCGCCGTGACGGGCGGAGGGCTGTTTGAGCGGGTCGACGGTGGCCCGTGGGGACGGCTCGCCCCGCGGGATGAGCGCGGGTTGGTGTGGGGGGCAACCGATGTCCGTGGCGTTGCTTACGACGCTGCCGGGCGACTGGTCGTCGCCACGCCTGCCGGCATCGCCCGGCGCCGTGAGGAGGCGCTCGAGCGAAGAGAGGACGCGGCGTGGGAGTTTTTCACCGGCGCCGAGGGACTTCCGGTCGCCGATTTCACGGCCGTTGCCGCCGCGCCCGACGGTCGAGTGTGGTTCGGGACGAGGCAGGGCGTGGTCGAATGGCGCGATGGGGTGTTCCGCTACCGGCAGGGGCCACGCTGGCTCCCCGGTGACGACGTCCGTGACCTCGTCGTTGACCCGGAGGGGAATCTGTTCGTCGCCACCGACCGGGGGGCGGGATGGATCGCCGAGCGCTCGATGACCCTCGCCGAGAAGGCGCGGCATTACGAGGAGGTGATCGAGCGATCGATCAGTCGCACCGAGCATCGCTTCGTGGCGACCGCCGATCTCGACGCTCCCGGCGACACGACGACTGCGCGGCGCAGCGACAGCGACAACGACGGCCTGTGGACGGCGATGTACGGCGCTGCCCAGTGCTATGCCTTCGCCCACGACCGCACGCCCGAGGCCAAGCACCGGGCCGACCGTGCCTTCCGGGCGCTCGCCTTCCTCCAGGAGGTGACGCAGGGGGGGGAGCATGCCCCGGCGCCTGGCTTCCCCGCGCGGACGGTTCTCCCTGCCGACGCCCCCGATCCGAACGTGGGTCAGGAGGCCCGCGACCGTCAACTCCGCGACGGCAATGATCCGCTCTGGAAGACGCTCTCGCCCCGGTGGCCGAAGTCGGCGGATGGACGCTGGTGGTGGAAGGCGGACACGAGCTCCGACGAGCTCGACGGGCACTATTTCTTCCTCGCCCTCTACCACGACCTCGTCGCGGAATCAGTCGAGGAGAAGGAGGAGGTGCGACGCGTCGTCGCCCGGCTCACCGACCACCTCGTCGACAATGGCTTCCGGCTTGTCGATCACGACGGGCAGACGACCAGGTGGGGCGAGTATTCCCCCGCCGCGCTCAACCATGATCCGCGCTGGCAGGTGGAGCGAGGACTCAATTCGATGAGCATGCTCGCGTATCTCGCGATCGCCGGTCATGTCACCGGCGCACCCCGCTTCGCCGCTGCCGCCGCCACGCTCCGTCGCGACCACGCCTACGCCGCCAACGCGCTCTCGCCAAAGGTCCAGCGCGGGATCGGCTCGGGCAACCAGTCGGACGACGAAATGGCGTTCATGAGCTTCCACCACCTCGTCCGCTACGAGGCCGACGCCGACTTGCGGCGTTCCTACCTCGCGGCTTTCCATGGCGCCTGGCTGCTCGAGCAGCCCGAGCGCAACCCGTTCTTCAATTTCGCCTTTGCCACCGCGGCCCGCGCGGCCGGTCCCGGCGGCCCGTGCGATCCTGGCCACGACGGGCAATGGCTCGACGACTCGATCGAGAGCCTCGTGATGCTGCCACTCGACCGATGCCAGTGGCGCCACACGAATGCCCACCGTCTCGATGTCATCCGACTTCCGCCGCAGCAGTCGATCGACTTAAACCACCCTGATGCCGCCCCGCGCGGTCACCGCGTCGATGGCAAGGTGCTGCCGGTGGACGAGCGGAGCTTCTCCCACTGGAACACCGATCCGTGGAAGCTCGATCAGGGGGGCGACGGCCGCGAATTGGCCAGCGGCACGGTGTTCCTCCTCCCCTATCACATGGGCCGCTATCACGGCCTGATCGCCGACGAGTGATTTGCTCCGGCGACGATCACTTCGTGGCGTGGCGGGGCGTCTCGCCCACCATCTCGAGGAGATTGTCGACGAGGATCGTCCCGGTGCGCTCGCCGAGCGACACGCGCGAAACATACTGGTAGCGCGGGAAGGCGAGGAAATCCTCCTTGGTGAGGATGTAGCCGAAGGCGTCGTTGGTGAGCCCGAAGAGGAAGGTGTCGTCACCCGTCTTCCGCTTGAGATAGGCGCCGATGTTGGGGAGGGCCTCCCCGGGAATCGTGAGGATCCGTGCCTTCCCGACGTCGACCATCGCGAGCCTCGCGGTGATCGTGCGCGTGGCGTCGTCGTGGGGATAGCCGAGTGGCGAGAGGGAGACAACGGCCCATAGGTCGTCCGACTCGACCGGGAAGGAGACGTCGCGGGACGTTGCCGCCACGGCCGGGGCCGCGTCGGCTTCCGCTCCAGCCACGATCCGCAGTGCCTCGTCGGCCATCGTGTGGCCGATCCGCTCGCACTCCTCCCAGGTGCCGATGTCCTTCCAATAGCCGCGGACCGGATCGGTTGGGGCTTCGAGATCGCGGTTGTCGGCCGTCACCATGCCCCCCTGGGCGCCATTCAGGAACACGGCCACGCCGCCGCCGCTCGCTTCGATCCGCGTGCACATCGGGCCGACGCAGTCGGGGGAGAGGATGCCCCGCTTGTTGCCGAGCACCTCGGGGTGGATCGCGTAGTTGACGAGCGTGGCGATCGGCTTGCCGTCGCTGCCGACGGCCTGGATGACCCCCATCCGCCGGTCGTAGAGATCGGGGGCGTAATAGTTGAACGCGATCCTCCCCTGGGCCTCCGCCGTGGCGACCCGCAGCGACGCCGGACGGAGGCCGTCGAGGGCCTCGTTGACCGCCGCGGCCGTCCGCCGCACGACCTCCTCCATCCAGGCGAGGTTGCCGGTGTGTCCCCCCTTCCCATCGGGGAAGGCGTAGCAATCGGGGGCGCTGTGGGTGTGGGTGGCGCCGATGAGGAGATGGTCCGGGGGGAGACGGGGGACGAGCGCCCGCACCTTGTCGCCGAGGACGGCTGGGAATCCGAGGACGTCGATGCCGACGAAGGCCACCGTCGTATCCGCGTCGGCCACGACGAAGACCCGTGCAGTGAGTTCACCGCGCTTCTCGGTGGCGGGATGGGCGGGCCCCATTCCCCCCGACACCGGCAGGAGCGGCTCGGGGGTGATCACGCGCACCGCGGCTGCCGCCCGGAACCGGGGCTCGCTTGCCTGCGCGCCACCCGTCAGGAGTCCGGCGGCGACTCCGCAGGCCACGATGAGGAACGGGAGCAACGTACGGAGACGCATCGGTTCATTCTCGTGGGGCACAAAGACTCCCGGGCTACTTCGCCGTTGCCGGCAGTTCCCCTTCGTAGGGGAGCGTCTTCGGATCGAAGCCAGCGTGGGGAAGCGTGTCGGGGGTGATACGGACGGCGGTCGATTCCTTGAACGGGAACGTGCCGCCGGTGTCGTAGGTGAGCTCGACGAAGGCTGCCGTCCACCCCTTGGGCTGGACGCGGGGCCTGCCGACGTAGCTCCCGTCAGCCTCCGGCTGGAGGATCGTCGGCTTGTAGGCGCTGCCGATCGTTGCCAGGCGGAAGTCGCGCGCCTCAGGGTTGTGGGCCTGCCAGAGGATCACCGCCTGCGGCGCGACGTCGCTGCGCACGCGGATCGAGCCATCCTTCTCGAACGTCCACGCCGGCGTGGGGCGGGCCTTGGCAGCGATGATCATCTCGTAGAAGGCGATGATGCTCGTGACAGAATCGGGATTCTTCTCGACCCCGTGATCGGTGTTGGGGACATAGCGGAGATGCTTCTCCCCCCGGAGATCGTCGTAGTAAAAGCGCGACGAGTCGGGAACGAAGAACTGGTCGCCGCTGCCGTTGACGATGTATTTCGGGAGCGTGAGCCGGTCGAGATAGGAATAGGGATCCTCGATCGCGTGGAGCTCCTCCATCCGCGGGTGCTCGGGGTTTTGGACGATGCCGTGGCGGACATAGTCGCCCAGAGCCTTGGTCCAGAAGCCGTACGTGGCGCCGTGATGCATGAGCTGCTCGTCGAGGTTGAGGACGTCGATCACGATCGGGACGATCGCCTCGACACGGTCGTCGGTCGCCCCGGTCATCCAGGTCGTCCAGCCGCGCTTCGAGCCTCCGGCAACGACGAATCCCTGCACCGGGATCCCCACCTCCTTCGACCATTCCTCGATGCAGTCCATCGCCTTGCAGACGCTCTTCACCATCGGCAGGCGGGGGAGCCACGTGGCGTCGCCGGTGTCGAGGAACTTGTCCCAGCAGT
>CAJAYZ010000651.1 GCA_903949225.1 uncultured Planctomycetaceae bacterium | reverse complement strand
TGGCTGAAGGAATCGGCCAGACCCGAGCCCATGCCGAGATCGTTGTCGATGAAGACGAACTCATGGGGCATCTGCAGCTTCGGGTGGGGGTTGTAGTCCTGCCAGATGACGAGCGATCCGGCTCCCATCTGCCCCATTTCGGGCCGTCCCTCCCGTGCTGCCGGCTTCGCCCCGAGCACCTGCCAGAGGAGCCCGATCTCCCCCTTCGGCTGGGCCTGCGGTTGGAACATCGCCATCGGCCCGCCGGGGCCACGCCGCGGCTGATCGGTCCCCGGGACGCCCGTCATGAGAACGGGGAGCGGATCCTCGAAGATCGCCACCGGCTGGCCATCCCGCACCGCAGCGACCAGATGCGCCATCTGCTCGGGACCGAGAGTCGAAGGCTGCACCGCGAGGAGGACGTCGTATTTCTCGGTGATCGGTGCCGAGGCATCGACCTGGACGACGTCGTACTGCTTCTCGAGCTCATCCACAATCGCCTGCCGTGGCCGCTGCTGGCCGGTCATCATGTCGAAGCCGCCAAACAGATCGGCGTCGGTCGTGAGGACGCCGAGGCGCTTCCGCCCCTCGTTGCCCACGGTGGAGATTGAGCGGATGAGCTCGTACTCGACCGGCGTCCCCTTGTCGAAGAACGGCACGACGACCTTCTCGAGGCCGCTGGTGAAGGCACATCCGAGGAAGATGTCCTCGTCGCGGTAGGTGCCGCGCACCCGGGACATGACCTTCACCGGCTCGATGCCGAATTGTTGCCGGGCCAGCGCCGCAGCATCGGTCTTCGGCTCCGTCGAGACCACCTGCACGTTCACCTTGCCCCGACCGAGTCGCTCGAACTGACGGAGCATGTTGAGGAGCGTCAGCCGCGTCTGCGTGTATTCCTCGGGGACGCTCGGGCTGACGTAGGCGGTGATCTCCACGGGGCGGGGAGGATTGAACTCCTTGAGGAGCCGGCGGGTGTCGGCCGAGAGGGAGCTGATCTGCTCCGCGGAGAGGTCTTGGCGAACATCCATCGCCCGGCAGACGAGCACCGATCCCAACGCGATCCCTGCCAGGCCGAGGGCCCGCATCGCGAAATGAACGCCGAGCTTCGCGCCGTCGCGGCGGCCCGTCCAATGACGGCGACCGATGAGCACCATGGCGATGTACAGCGAGACGGCCACGATGCCGAGGAAGAACACCACCGACGAGAGGCTGACGATCCCGCGACCGAAGTCGGAGAAGTTCTCGGCCAGGCTCCAGGCCCGGACACGATCGGCCAGCTTTGGATCCATGACCGTCACTGCCTGGTCGGCCACGGCCAGCGGCGCGTTGAGGATGAGGCCGAGGATGAAGGCGACGGTGAGGTTGCTCGTGAGGAAGCTCGCCACCATCCCGATCGCGAGCATCGCGAGCCCGACGAACCAGTATCCGAGGTAGTTGGCGAGGAACAGGCCCCCGTCCGGGGTGCCCCAGCGCAACAGGATGATGAGGTTGCAGATGCAAGAGAACATCAGGGCGACGGTGTAGATACCGACCGTGGCGAGGTATTTCCCGAACACCACCTCCCAGTCGCTCGCCGGGATCGTGAGGAGCAGCTCGTCGGTGCCCTGACGGCGCTCGTCGGCCCACACGCTCATCGTGATCGCCGGGATGAAGACGAGCAGGATGTAGGGGAGGTAGCGGTTGAGCTGATCGAGGTTGGCGAGATTGGAGTTGAAGAACTCCGGCGGCCAAAACGCCGCCAGCGACCCCAGCAGCACAAACACGCAGATGAAGACGTAGCCGGTGGGACTGGAAAAGTAGGCGACGAAGTTCCGCTTGAACACCGCGTCGAGAACGTGCCAGTTCATGTTGCTTCCCCGGACAGACTGTTGAACAGATCGGTTGGTTGGTTGTCGATCGAGGCGGCCATCCCCCGATGGGGCTCCGCCGGTCGGCTTGGGCCCCGCCCTGCAGGGAACACCGCGGCCTCGCCGGGCGTCATGACGACCGGGTCATCTCGTAGAAGCGTTCGTCGAGCCCGCGGCCGTCACGGACGAGATCCCCGGGCGTGCCGTCGAACCGCTTCCGCCCCTCGGCGATGAGGATCACGCGGTCCGCCAGAGCATCGACCTCCTGGAGGATGTGCGTGGAAAGGAGGATCGTCTTCTTCTCGCCAAGCCGGCGGATCGTCTCCCGAACCTCGCGAATCTGGTTGGGATCGAGCCCGCTGGTCGGCTCGTCGAGGATCAGGACGTCGGGTTCGTGGAGGAGCACCTGCGCCATGCCGACGCGCTGCCGGTAGCCCTTGGAGAGCTTCGAGATCGCCTTGCCGATCACACTGCCAAGCTGACACTGCTTCACCACCGCCTCGATCCGCTCCTCCTTCTGCCGCTTCGCCATGCCGCGGGCATCGGCGAAGAATTCGAGGAGCGTGCGCGGCGTCATGTCGGGATAGAGCGGGCCATTCTCCGGGAGATACCCGAGCCGGGTCGCCCCGGCGAGCCGGTCGGTCGACATGTCGTGGCCGGCGATCCGCGCCGTCCCCGCCGAAGGAGCCAGGTACCCGGTGAGGATCTTCATCGTCGTGCTCTTGCCGGCCCCGTTGGGCCCGAGGAACGCCACGACTTCGCCCCGCGGCACGCGGAACGAGACGTCCTCGATGGCAATGAAGGGGCCGTAATACTTGCAGAGGCCATCGGCCTCGATCATGGCTTCTCCGCCAGGGCTGTTCGATTCAGACATGGCTGGTTGGCTGTAGGACAGGTGGGAGGGGATCGGAAACGACACATTGTTAGGTGGGAAGCCCCCACTGGGCAATCCCCCGTCCCCCCCCGGCTTGGCCATCGCATGGCGACGCCGCCCAGGGAGCGGAATCAGGCCGGCACGGCACTGCCGCCCGGGAGCGGCTCGTGCCATGGGCCGGCAGCGTCGCGGCGCCAGGCGAGATGACAGCGCCAGTCGTCGAGCGTGTCGGGATGATCGCGACGGACATGCACCCCGCGTGTCTCCTCCCGCTCCAGTGCCGCCCGGATCATCAACCTGGAGACCTCGAGCATGTTCTGGAGTTGCCAACCGGCCGGGTCGGCGAACTGCCGCGGCAGCACGTACCGGCACCATCCCTCGACGGTGTCGCGGGCCTCCTCGAGCGAAGCGCCGTCCCGTTCGACGCCGACATGCCGCCACATCAGACTGCGGAGCGAGTTGCGGATGTCGGCCAGATCGAGGCTGCCGCGCGTGTCGGAGACGCGGGGATTGGCAAGGGGGGGAACGCTGAAGTCGTCGGGGGGGCCGGCGAGGATCTCGGCGCTGGCGGCGCTTCCCGTCCTCGCCCCGTAGACGAGTCCCTCGAGGAGGCTGTTGCTCGCCAGACGATTGGCCCCATGGAGCCCGCTCGACGTCACCTCGCCCGCGGCGAACAACCCCGGCAACGTCGTCCGCCCGATTTCGTCGACCGCCGCCCCGCCCACCATGTAATGGGCCCCCGGGCGCACCGGGATCCTGTCCCGCGCCAGATCGAGGCCGAACTTGGCACAGATCTGCGCCATCCCCGGAAAGCGGGACAACACTTCGACGGGATCGAGATGGGAGAGATCGAGATAGACGTTGGAGTGGTGGGTGCGGGCCATGACGACGGTGATCGCCCGCGACACGACGTCTCGCGGTGCGAGTTCGGCGCGGGGATCGAAGTCGGGCATGAAGCGGTGGCCGTCACGATCGACGAGCCAAGCCCCCGCCCCACGCACCGCCTCGGTGATCAGGCTCCGCGACCCGCCGGCGATGTAGAGGACCGTCGGATGGAACTGCATGAACTCCATGTCACGCAGTTCGCACCCCGCGCGCCAGGCCAGCGCCATGCCGTCGCCGACAGCCCCCTCCGGATTGGTCGACTCCCGAAAGAGTTGCCCGGCGCCGCCGGTGGCGAGGATCGTGCGCCGGGCCCAGACGAGCGTCTTCCCG
>CAJAYZ010000650.1 GCA_903949225.1 uncultured Planctomycetaceae bacterium | reverse complement strand
CGGCACCGGCCGCGCCTCGGGAGCCGGTCGGATCGCCGTCGATTCGCACGGCCGTGACCGCGGCGCTGGCGACACGGGGCGCGAAGGCCAAGGCCCCGCGGGGGGGCGGGCGTGTGCCGACGGGCTCGGGATCGCCCGCTGGCCGCGGTCTGTTCGCGCAACTTTCAAGCGGCCCGCTGTCGGCTGTCCCGATGCTCGTCGCCGCCGGCACCACGGCCGCGGCCGTCCTCGCGCTCATCGTCACCCTCGATCCGCCAAGCCCGCCGGTGCGTGCCCCGCGGCCGGCGATCGAACAGACAGACGTGGTGGCCAAAGAACTGGCCAAGGCTGCGCGGCCCACGGAGGAGATGCTCCGCGAAACGATCCCCCTCGGCGATGCACCGGTGGCGAAAGCGGAATCTCTCGCCCAGGCTGACGGATTGGCCGAAGCTTCGGCCGACACGTTTGGCACGGAGGTAGGCCCGGCGGACCGCTTCTCCGAGCTGGCTGCCCAGGAGAGCGCTGCCGCGTCGCCTACGGCTGCTGCTGTTCCAGCTCCGGCTGGACCGGCGCCTGGCGCGGTGGCGGGCAAGAGGATGGAGGAAAGCAAGCAGCTGCAAGATGCCGAGGGGGAGCAGGTTGTCGACCTCAACCAACTCGCTCATGGCCCCGGGAGCGGCGCGGGGGGGATCTCGCTCGGCAAGAACGGCCAGGCGCCGCCGAGGGGCGGGGGGCGCGGCAGCGTCCGGGGCATGATGCCGGGCCCGCCCGGCCAGCCCTCTCGAGCCGCCGGGTCGATGGGGCTTAGCCCGCCCCCTGTGGCCCCGGGCCTGCAATACGAACCGCAGGAAGCGCGCGACGAGAAGTGGTTTAAGGAGCGGGATGTCGATCGGCTCACACTCAGCAGAGCCGCGCCTGGCACGGAGCGCTACGGAAAGTTCGTCGAGAACGCCTTCCGCAATCCTGCCGACAAAGAACAGGCACTTTCGACCTTCTCGATCGACGTCGACACGGCGAGCTACGCGCTGGTGCGTCGGTTTCTCCACGACCGCCAAATCCCGCCGGCCGACGCGGTCCGCCTCGAAGAAATGCTCAACTACTTCCGCTACGACGACGCGCCGCCTGTGGGGGACGATCCCTTCTCGGTGTCGCTCGAGACGGCGGCCTGCCCGTGGCGGGCCGGGCACCGGCTCGTCCGCGTGGGATTGAAGGGGCGCGAGATCGCCGCCGCGGCCCGCCCCGGCACGAGCCTCGTGTTCCTCGTCGACGTCTCCGGCTCGATGAACGAGCCCAACAAGCTGCCGCTGGTGAAGCAGAGCCTGTCGATGCTCGTCGACCAGCTCACCGAGAACGACAAGGTGGCGATCGTCACCTATGCCGGCGACGCCGGGCTCAAGCTCGCGCCGACGAGCGGCGATCAGAAGGCGCGGATCCGGGGAGCGATCGAGGCCCTCGCCGCCGGCGGATCGACCAACGGCTCGGCCGGGATCGAGCTCGCCTACGCCCAGGCCGCCGAGGCGTTTGTGAAGGGGGGATCGAATCGGGTCGTGCTCGCCACCGACGGCGATCTCAATGTCGGGGTCACCAACGACGCGGCGCTTGTCGAGCTGATCAAGCAGAAGGCGTCGAGCGGGGTGTTTCTCACGGTCCTCGGCTACGGCCAGGGGAACCTCCAGGACGAGAAGATGGAGAAGCTCGCCGACAACGGCAACGGGATCTATGCCTACATCGACGGGGCGCGGGAGGCGCGGAAGGTGCTCGTCGAGCAGCTCACCGGGAGCACGGTGACGATCGCCAAGGATGTGAAGATCCAGGTGGAGTTCAATCCTGCCCAGGTCGCCGCCTACCGGCTCCTCGGCTATGAGAACCGGATCATGGCGGCGAAAGACTTCAAAGACGACACGAAGGACGCCGGCGAGATCGGCGCCGGCCACGGTGTGACGGCCCTCTACGAGATCGTCCCCACCGCCGCAGCTGACAAGAGCCCGGTGATCGACGAGCCGCTCAAGTATCAGCCGAAGGAGACGGTGGCGGCGAAGCCTGAGGCCCCGGCCGAAGCCGGCCCGGCGTCGAGCGAGCTGCTCACGCTCAAGCTCCGCTACAAGGAGCCGACGGGCGACACGAGCCAGGAGCGAGTGTTCCCCCTCGAGGACACCGGCACGACGTTTGAAAACGCCTCGACGAATCTCCGCTTCGCCGCGGCGGTCGCCGAGTTCGGCATGCTCCTCCGCGAAAGCGCGCACCGTGGGGAAGCGTCGCTTGCCCATGTCACCGCCACGGCGGCCGGGGCGCTCGGCACCGATCCCGGTGGCTTGAGGGCCGAGTTTCTCGATCTTGTTCGCGAGGCCGGAGCGCTCCTGCCGCACCGGGGAGGGCCGCTGCCCAACTGACGTCTCTCGAGCTCGCTACTCGTGATGGCACTCGATGATCCGGCCGATCTCGGGGAGCCGGGCAAGGGCGAGGAGAATCTCGCGGTGGCGCGGCTGGTGGGTCGAGCCGAGGCAGAGGCATTCCTCTGGCTTCGCGCCGATCCTGCCGCGCGAGCCGGCCATGAACGTAACGCTCGGATCGATGCGGGAGACCGCCTCGCGGGCGGCGGGGGTGTCGGGAATCGCAAACTCGTAGTCGACCGCCACCTTGCCATCGGGGGGCCCGCGGAGGCCGTCGGCGTCGAGGGCCTCGAGATCGAGCTCGATCTTAGCGCGAGGGTTGAGGGGGGCAGGCTGAGGAGCGCTGCAGCCGGCCAAGATCGCGGGCAGGATCAGAACGAGACGGCGGCGAAACTCAGAAAACATCACGGAGCCTCCCCGCGGCGGATGGTGATGGAAAGCGTGCCGTCGTTGTCGGCGAGTTCCGTCCAGGCGTCGGCGGCGCGAAGCATGAGGAGGCCATCGGCCGGGGCGATCCAGCTCGAGTGGCTGCCGAGTGGGATTTCGGGGCTGAGCGTGAAATCGGCATAGAGCGCGCCTGAAAGCCGGCCGCGGCCTGCCGCATCCCCTTCCGGCCCTGTGGGCTCGGCATCGGTGGCCAGGCGACATGTTCCTTCGGCTGTGATCACGTAGACAGCCCCGGCCTCCACCTCCACGCCACTGGCCTGCCAGCCGGCAGCCCCCTTCACCTTCGCGCGGCCGAGACCGCCGGGGGCGAGCTTTCGCTGCTTTGCTTTCCAGGGCCAGGCGGTGAGATCGGCCCGATAGCCGTTGCCGACATGGGCGAGGAACTGCTCGAACTCGAAGGCGACCTCGCGGTCGACCGGCCCATAGACACTCTCGAACGACACGCCCGGCTGCCCCTCCATGAGCGCTCCGGCAAGCGTCCGGAAGCGGTCGGCGTAGTTGGGATTGTCGAGCAGCATCTGACACAGCGCGTAGCGCCAGGTGTAGTCGCGCCAGTCGTTGGAGGGGGGCTGGTTCGGGGCCGTGATGGCCGCAAGCGTGGGGGGATCGGCGCCGTGGAGATGGGTGAGGATCACCGGGGGAACGTTCACCCCCTTCTCCTTCTCACGCCAAAAGCGCCCCAGTTCCGCGAGGCCCTCGGCGAGCCACAGCGGCCCCACACCGCCGAAGGTGAGATGACAAAAGCCGTGGGTGCATTCGTGTTGGATGATGCCATGATCATCGCAGGCGTAGAGCGTGGCCCGGGCGTGGGGCCCGAGGACGGTGGTGAAGCAGATCCCTGCCGGCTCCTTGATCTTCTCGATGCCGAGTGGCTCGGTGAGCACTCCCTCCGGCCAGACGGCAAGATCGTGGACGATGAATCCCTCGATCACCCCGCGCTGGCGGCGACCGAAGTAGCGCTCGAGGAGGCCGACCATCGTCTCGAGCTTGTCGAGGATGAGCTTCGCCTCGCGATCGGAGACGTCAGAGAGAAAGGAAAAGTGGCGCGAGCGGATCGGCCGCGGTTCCGCTTTCGGCTCGTCGGAGAGAATTGGATGTCGCGAGGCCGCCGGGGGCTTGGCCGTGGCTGGCTCCTGGGCCGCCGCCGGCGTGGCGATCGCCCACGCAAACGCGGCAAGAAGGAGGGGGATTGGGAGCAGGCGCATCGGTGAGGTCGCAGCTGGGTGGGGCGCCGGTCGGCGGGGCCCACAGACCATCTTACGCGCCGAAGATCGCCTCGACCGCCCGTCCCTTGCCGTCCTCGGTGGCGTAGAACGGCCGCCCTTCGATGTCGAACACCGTCTTTGGGCTCATGCCCATCGCCGTGAACAGCGTGGCATGGAGATCGGTGATCGTGACCGGATTCTCCACGGCGAGGCACGGCCGCTCGTCGGCGGTCTTCCCATACACAAAACCCTTCTTCACGCCGCCGCCGAAGAGGGCCACGGTCGAGCCACCGGTGAAGTGGCGGTGCTGGCCGTAGTGATTCGGCTCGAGGAGGAAATCCTTCGGGGAGCTGGCCTGATCGGTGGCCTTCGAGCCGGGCCGCCCCTCGGTGATCATGTCGCGGCTGAACTCGCTGGCGATGACGACGAGCGTCCGGTCGAGGAGCCCGCGGGCCTCGAGATCGCGGATCAGCGTGGCGATGGGGCGGTCGATCTCCTTGTGCATCCGGTCGACTGTCTCGTGGCCGCGCTCGTGGGTGTCCCAGTGGACGAAGGGGATGTATTCGGTTGTCACCTCGACATACCGGGCGCCGTTCTCGACGAGGCGGCGGGCGAGGAGGCAGCCGCGGCCGAAGCGGCCGGTGTCGTACTGCTCGACGACCTCCTTCGGCTCGAGCGTGATATCGAATGCCTCGCGCTCCTTGGCCGAGAGGAGGCGATGGGCGTTTTCCAGGCTCCGCAGCATCGACTCCTGGTGGTAGTCGCTCGTGAACTCACTTCCGGGGTTTGCGGCGACGAGCTTCTTGAAGTGCTTGTAGCGATCGGCAAACCTGCCGGGCTCCATCCCCTTCGGCGGCCGGACGGCGAGCGCCGCCTCCTCGGGTAAGGGGAGATTCATCGGGCCGAACTCGCTCCCGAAGAAGCCGGGGGTGGTGAAGGCCTTGATCTCCTCGTTCTCGCCGATTCCCTCGAGCCGCTGGCCGATGTTGATAAACGCCGGCATGGTGGGATTGCGCGGCCCGAGGACGCGCGCCATCCAGGCGCCGATGTGCGGGCAGGCGACCGTCTGCGGCGGCACGTAGCCGGTGTGCCAGTGATACTGATGGCGCGAGTGGAGAATGCTCCCCAAGTCGGGCTGCACATGCGAGCGGATGAGCGTGCCGCGATCGAGGACGCTCGCGACTCCCTCGAGACCCTCGCAGATCTGCACGCCGTCGATCGCGGTGGGAATTGCCGGGAAGGTGCTGATGCAGTCGGCGACCGCGAGCCCCTTTTCAAACGGCTTGTACTTCTTCGGGTCGAGATTGTCGGGGGCCGCCATCCCGCCGGCCATCCAGAGGACGATGATGGCGTCGGCCGTCGCGCGCGGCTGCTCGATCGCTGCATCGGCCAGGAGCCGCGGCTGCGGCAGCGCGAGCGTGGCCGTCGCCGCGGCCGACAGGCTCTTGAGGAAGTCGCGGCGGGCCTGATGGGTGCGGCGGGATTGCATCGGGATGGGCTTCCGAAGGAGGAACCGGGACTTAGCGAATGAGTTGAAACTCAGGGAGCATGACGACCGCCCAGAGGCAGTCGGCGACCGACGATTCGGTGGGGGAATCCCCGAGGATTTCGCGGACGGCCGTCGCTTCGGCCGGTGTCGGCAGCCGCCCCAAGGCAGTCTTGAGGATCGTCCCGGTAAGGACCCCAGGATCATTCCCATGCTCGGCGAGCCACCGCCTCCCCCCAACGGAAAAAGTCTCGAAGAGTGCCTGCTCGTTGGCCAGTTGAATCGCCTCGAGCGTCGTGAGATCGGTGGGGCGCGACGTCACGACCTGATCGCGGTTCGGCCGGCCGAGGGAGGCCATCAGCGGCGTGCATTTCACGAGCACCGCGCGGACCATCGGCTGGGGGCCGGAGGCACTCCTCACACCGTCGGCAAAGGCCGCGTCGCTCGGGGCCCAGGTGGCCTGGTTTTCCACGACGCTCGCCCTCTGCCAGTCGGCAGGCTCCTGGCCGCCGGGCCATTTTCCTTCGCCGTCGGGAAGCGTCGCTGTCCATTCCCAGAAGTCGTCGGAAGCGACCCAAATCGTTCCCCCGTCGGCGACGATCGCACGGACCTCGGCCTTGAGCGCCGCCGGCCCACCGGCGTCGGCGTTGGCGGCGACGACGAGGATCTCGTTGCCGCCCCACTTCAGAACGCCGCCGATCGGCTCGGCGAACGGCTTTCCCCAGTCGGCCGAGTGGCCAACCTTCGTGCCGTTGATCCACATCGTCACTTCGTTGTCAGCGGTGGCGACGGCGACGGCGTGGGTCACTGGATCGAGGAGATTGATCCGGGCCCGGAAGGCGAGCCTCTCGCCGGGGGGCGAGGCGGCGGCTTGGTTGTTCCAGATCCACTTGGCGCGCGGTGGAAGCGGATGGGTGGACGCTGGATAGGCCTGGACTCGCTGCACGTCGGCATCGGGCTTGGCAGGCGCTGCGCCAGTGAGCTGCCAGAGCGCGTCGGTGAACTGCTCGGCGGTCATCCGCCGCGGCAGCGGCCCGTGGAAGACGTAGTCTTTTCCATCTGGCTGCCCCACGACGCTCGGCGTCGCGGCCCCGTACGCCTCCGAGGTGCAGATGGTCCAAAGGGTGTGCTTGGTGTCGTAGCCGGAGGCGACGAAATCGGCGGCGAGCCAGTCGAGGAGGTCTTCGTTCCAGGGCCTCGTCCGCAGGGCATCGACTGGATGGACGAGCCCGCGACCCATGAGCTTCGCCCAGAGCCGATTGACGAGATTCCGCGACAGCCAGCCGTTGCCCGGGTCGGTCATGAGGCGCGCGAGCTGCTCGAGCCGCTCGGCCGGCGGCTTTGTGCCGTCGATCGCCCCGAGCTCCTTGAATGGCCAGCCAGGAGAGGCGTACGCACCGGTCGCCTTGTCGCAGCGGAAGAGCTCGAGCTTGTCAGGGGCCATCACGGCCGCGAGGTCGTAGGTTTGCTGGAGCTTCCAACGGTCGACGAAGCTGTCGTGGCAGCTCGCGCACTTGAGGTTGATCCCCAGGAACGTCTGCCCGACGTTCTGCGCGAACTGAATCGGCACGGTCTGGCTCGAATTGACCTCACCGCGCCACACGATCCCGTCGATGAAGCCGCGCGAGGCGTCGGAGGGGGCCACGAGCTCGCGGACGAACCGGTCGTAGGGAATGTTGTCGACGAGGGCGCGGTGGAGCCAGGGGGTGATCTGCTTGCGGCCACCGGTGATGAAGCCGGTGCCGGTGTAGTCGTTGCGGAGAAGATCGTTCCAGAACGTCATCCAGTGCTCGGCACGGGCGAGATCGTCGTCGAGAAGTTCCTTGATCTTTCGCGGTCGCTTGCCCGGATCGGCGTCTGCGCAGAAAGCGTCGACAGCCTTTGGGGATGGCAGGAGGCCGACGAGATCGAGGCTGACGCGGCGGAGGAACGTGGCGTCGTCGCAGCGTGGCGGCGTCGGCACCCCCTTCGCATCTTGGTAGGCATCGACGAGCCGATCGACCGGATGGAGACGGCCGTCGTGGGGCGGTGGCAATTCCACCTGACGAAGCTTCAAGGGGGCTTCGTAGGTGTTCCCAGCAAACGAAAATCCATCCTCCCACGGCGCCTTCGCCTCGACCCAGCGCGTGAGGATCGCGACCGCTTCCGCCGGCAGCGCCTCCCCTTCGCTCGGCATGCGGAGGTCGGGATCGGTGCCTGTGATCCGGCGAATCAGTTCGCTCCCGGCGGCATCGCCGGCCACGAGGCCGGGCGTGCCTGAATCACCGCCGGCGAGGGTCGTCTCCCGGTCGTTGAGCGAGAAGCCCCCCTGCCGCTGCGAGCCGGTGTGGCATTTGCCACACTTGGCCCGGAGGATCGGGACGACCTCATGGGAGAAGTCGACCGCGGCGACAGATCCCGTGGCCAACGCCACGACGGTCGCGAGGATCGCGGTCGCGGCTGATTTACTTCTTGAACCGGGCATCGCTTTGGTTTCCTCGCGAGAGGGTGTAGGCGAGGAGATCGAGGACCTCTGCCTCATTCAGGGTGTCGAGGAGCCCCTTGGGCATCAGCGACTCCGCCGCCGGGATGATCTCGTCGATCTCTCCGCGGGCGATCTCGACGAACTTCGTCGCGTCCTCCGGATCGGTGACGACGACGACCTTCTCCGGCGACTCGTACACGATCCGGCCGGTGTGGGCCTTGCCCCCCTGGGTCGTGACGATGCTCCCCTTGTACTGGTCGGAGATCACCTTGCTCGGGACCACCATCGCTTCGATCATGTCCTTGAGCTGGAAGCGGCCGCCGGCCTGGGTGAGATCGGGGCCGGTCGAGCCGCCGTCGTCGCCGAAGCGGTGACAGACGACGCACCGGGCCGCCGCGAAGGTCCGCTTGCCCCCTTCGAAGTCTCGCCCTGTGGCCAGCCCCTTCTCGGCCGACGCCAGAACCTCATCGACCGACCAAGCCTGCCCCGGCCCCACCGGCTTCGGCAGCGGGGGTGGCACGTAGGCCTTGCGGGCGCCGATCGTCTCGAGCGCCAGCTTGTCGTTCTCCGAGAGGCCAACGAGGCTGTCGTTTTCGATGTTGACGAGGAACTTCCGGAAGCTCGCGCCGCCGGCCCACTGCTGGGCCCGGTTGAACCAGCCGTGGTAGCCCTTGCGGTCTTCGAGCGTCCAGGCGTTTTTCTCGTTGACTGTCCGGAGGACATACGCGAAGTGAACCTGAAGGAGGTCGCTGCGCTTTTCGAGAGCGTCGCGGACGGAGCTGCCGTAGCCGGCATTCCGCGTGATCAGCTGGCGCAGCTCCTCTTCGTTGGGGGCGAGGTTGGTGGCGCCTGCCGACGTCGACGGCTCGGCCATGAGGCCGACAAGCTGCGTCACGATCCCCGGGGCACGAACGGCGACAAGCAGGCTCGAGAGCTCGCGGTCGAGATCGAAGGATCCCGAGGGAAACAGCGGCCCGAGCTTGGCCGCGATCTTCGCCTTCGCGTCGGCCGGCGGGTCGCCGAGCCGGATCATCGCGAGCTGATACGCGCGGACGAGATCGATCTTCCCAGCCGTGTCGAGCTTGGCGAGATCGAGGCCATCGAGGAGATCGAGGGCGATGAGCACCATCGGCTGCAGCGCGGGCTCTCCCTGCCGGGCGACGGCGATCGCCGCATGGATTCGGGCAAGTGGATTAGAGGTGGCAAGCCCCTTGGCGGCCCAGGCCTCGAGTGGCTGGTGCTCGAGCGCGATCCTGGCGGCGTAGCGGATGAAGCGGTCGGGATTGGCAAGCTGCGGGAGCGCCGCCGCGACGGCCGCCTTCGTGTCAGCCCCCTTGACGTGAAAGGCCTCGAGCGCCTGGCGGGCCTTGCGGCTCTCGGCGCCGGCGGTCGACTTGGCATCGACCGGGGCGGTTAATTCCTTGCCGATGTAGGTCACCCGGTAGAGCTCTCCCTGGCCGCCACGGCCACCGACGGTGAAGTAGACGGCGCCATCTTGGCCGATCGTCATGTCGGTGAGCGGGAGCGGCGTTCGCGACACAAACTCCTCCTTCTCGCCTTTGTAGGTCGAGCCATCGGGCGTGAGGTGGATCGCGTACATCGTCCCGAACGTCCAGTCGCAGACGAAGAAGGCCTTCTGGTACTTGGCGGGAAACTTCGCGCCGTAGCCGAAGGAGGCGCCGACCGGCGAACCGGGGCCGATGTCGACGAGCGCCGGGAGGCTGTCGGGAAGCGCCGGCGACCACTTGCCGGCGCCGGAACGCCAGCCGAGCTCACTGCCGCTCGTGGCATGGTTGACACGCGTCGGTCGATACCACGGGGAACCGAAGTCCCACTCCATGTCGGCGTCGTAGACGAACATCTCGCCGTCGGCGTTGAAGGCGAAGTCGTAGGGATTGCGGTAGCCACCGGTCCAGATTTCCCACGTTTTGCCATCAGGATCGGTGCTGACGACATAGCCGCCCGGCGCGAGGATCCCGACGGCGTGGCCGTTGGCATCCCAGAGGCGCGTGATGAGGAGATCCTCGTCCCAGTTGGCGGGCAGGCGGCTCGACGCCTCCGGGGGAAGCTCGACGCGGCGCTGGTTGGGGCGGATGCCACCGAGCGATTGTGGCTCGGTGATGTTCTTCACGGCGAACGGCGGGAGGGTGTGGTTGCCACAGATGATGAACAGCTTCTTGCCGTCGGGGGAGAGGCAGATGTTGTGGGGGCCGTGCTCGCCGCCCCCCTCAAAGGCGCGGAGCTTCTCGACGTGGTCGAGGACGTCGTCGCCGTTGGTATCGGTCGCTCGGTAGAGGCCGCTCCCAGGGCCGCCGTTGCAGACGACATAGAGGGCGTCGAACGCCCACAGGAGCCCCTGGGCACCGGAGAGCGCGACCGGGATCTTCTCGACGACCGTCGGCTTCGAGCCATCGAGCGGCGCTGGCGTGATCCGCACAAGCCCCTTGTCCCCCTGGTCGCTGGCGATCAGCCGGCCCTTGGGATCGGTGGTGAGGCAGACCCACGAGCCGAGCAGGTCTTGAGGCACCGTGAAGAGCTTCTCGACCTGGAAGCCAGGGAGGAGATTGAACGGCTGCGCCGTGGCAGCCCGGGCCTGGCCGGCCAGTGCGTCCTTCCACGGGCCGTCCCCGGCCTTGGCGACGACGCGGACGGCGACCGCCTCGGTCGGCTTGCCGGCGGCCGCGCCCTTCCAGGAGGAGTCGCTCGTGATCACCTGCTCGCTGCCGTCAGCAGTGGTGAGGACGAGCCGGCAGGAGAATCCAGCCGGGCCTCCCTCGTTTGCGACGATGGCGACGAGCTCGTTGTCGCCGGCCTGCAGATCTTTTGTGAGGTCGACGGCGACGGGGTTTTCCCAGGATTCGCTCTTGGCGATCTCTTTGCCGTTGAGGAGGAGTGTCATCCGATTATCGGCCGTGGCGGTGACGATCCCCTTTTTGGCTCCGCCGGCAAACGACTTGGAGAGCCGGTATTCACCGTCGTCGCTCGGGCCCCAGATCCAGTCGGCGAGCCCCCTCTTTACTGCGGGAACCTCGGCGGCGGCTCCGCCGGCGGGCTGCTTCTCGGGAAGCTGCTCCCAGCGCTCGGCGGCGGCGCTGAGGCGAAGACCGAAGCCAGGGAGCATGAGGAGCGAGCCGAGGAGGCACGCGGCAGCAGTACGGAATGGCATGGAAGGCACTCGCGACGGGGGTGACACTTGCGACGGACAGGCCGGAAGCGGTCAGCGCACGGCTCCACCCGGACGGCGCTGGAACGATCCATGATAGTCGCCGGGGGATCGCGGTTGAAACAGCGACCGTGAGGGGCGGAAGGGCCTACCGTGCCACGAGATGGACGGCCGGCACCTTCACCGCCGCCAGAACGCGCTCTCCCGGGAGGAGCGCGAGCTCCTCGGCGGCGGCCCGGGTGACCAGCGCCGTCAGCTCGAAGCCGGCATCGAGGCCGACGCGGACAAGCGGCCCCTCGGGGACCACGAACAGCACCGTGGCAGGGAAGCGGTTGCGGGCGCTCAAGCCCCCGTCGGCGTGCCGCAGAAGGACCACCTCTTCGGCACGGAGGCAGACATGGACGAGCCCGCTGCCATCGGGGGGAGCGACGGCCGTGAGCCGCACCCCGGCGACATCGACCGTCGCCAGCCCCGCCTCGACGGCGATCACCTCGCCACAGAGGATCGACTCGGTGCCGACGATCCGCGCCACGCGTGCATCGGCCGGCCGGCTGAAGACCTCGGCGACCGAGCCGGTCTGGAGCACCCTCCCCTCCTCCATGACGATGATTGCGTCGCCGAGCGCCAGGGCCTCGGTGTGGTCGTGGGTGACGAGGACGACCGGCAGCCCCGTCTCGACAAGCCAGCGCCGCAGTCCCGGCCTCAAGCGGGCGCGGAGCGGCGCGTCGAGTGCCGAGAGCGGCTCGTCGAGGAGGAGGAGCCGCGGCCGGCGCACGAGGGCCCGCGCCAGCGCCACGCGCTGCTGCTGGCCGCCGGAGAGCGTCGCCGGCATCCGCCGCGCGAGGCTGTCGAGATCGAAGCGGCGGAGGGCCTCGGTGACGCGCTTCGCACGCTCCGCCGCGGGGAGGCGACGCAGCGCGTAGCCGACGTTCCCGGCGACGTCGAGCCACGGAAAGAGGGCCAGCTCTTGGCCGAGCATCCCGACATCGCGCGCCTGCGGTGGCAGGTCGATGCCCTGCGCGGCGTCGAACCACGGCTCGCCGTCGAAGGCGATCCGCCCCGTCGCCGGCCGATCGAGGCCAGCGAGCGCCCGCAGGACCGTCGTCTTGCCGCACCCCGAGGGGCCGTAGAGGACGACCACGCCGCCGCCGGTCTCGACGTGGCCGTCGATCGTCGTGCCGGAGCGGTGGCGGACGGTGAAGGCGGCAACGAGGCGCTGCCGAGACTGGCTCATCGGCCGCTTCCCCTGGCCACCGGCCGCCGCGCGAGCCGCTGCACGGTGACCAGCGCCACAAGCGCCACGGCGACGAGCACCGTGGCCGTTCGTGCCGCCGAGGCATGATCGAGGGCCTGGACGTCGTCGTAGAGCGCCACCGAGAGGGTGCGGGTGATGCCGGGGATGTTGCCTCCGACCATGAGCACGACGCCGAACTCCCCGACGACGTGGGCGAACGTCATCACCAGGCCGGTGACGATCCCCGGCCAGCAGGCGGGGAGGACGACGCGGAGGATCGTCGCGGCGCGCGACTCTCCCAGGCACCACGAGGCCTCGACGAGCCTGCGGTCGAGCGTGGCAAAGGCCGCCGTGAACGGCCCGATCGCATAGGGGAGATTCATGAGCACGGCGGCGAGCAGAATGCCGCTGAACGTGAACGGGAGCGTGCCCCCGGTGAGCCCCGCCCAGAGACGGCCGACGATGCTCTGGGGGGCGGTGGCGACGAGGAGGAAGAAGCCGGCCACCGTCGGCGGAAGCACGAGCGGCAGCGTGCAGACCGCTTCGACGAAGCCGCGGAGGCCCGCGCCGCGGCCGTGCGGGGCGGCGAGCCACCACGCCAGCGGCAGGCCGACGGCAGCGAGGAGGAGCGTCGTGGCGGCAGCGAGCCGGAACGTGAGCCAGGCGGCAGTGACGTCCAAGGGGAGAGATCCTTTCTCGTCACGGCACCGCGGGGAACTCAAAACCGTAGCGGGCGAGGATCAAGCGACCGGCTGGCGAGAGGAGAAAGTCGCGGAAGGCCACCGTCGCCTCGCGGTCGATGGCGCGGGCATGGATCGCGCCGCCATGGCGGATCGGCGGGTGGGCCTCGGCCGGGACAACCCAGAAGCGGCCGCGCTCCATGAGCCTCGTCCCCTTCGCCAGCGCCAACGGCAGGATTCCCACCTCCGCCGCCCCGCTCTCGACATACTGTGCCGCCTGCGTCGCGCTCTCGCCGACGGCGAGCTTCTCGTTCAGGCGCTCGTGGAGCCCGAGATGCTCGAGCGCCGCAACAGCAGCCCGGCCATACGGGGCGTGGAGGGGATTGGCGATCGCGACGCGGCGCACGGACGTGTCGAGGAGCGCCTCGGCGCCGAGTTTGGCGACGTCGATCGGCGACTCGTTGCGCACCCAGATGACGAGCCGCCCCTGAGCGCTCTCGAAGACATCGGCCTCGGCAGCAAGGCCGGCCGCGGCGAGATCGTGGGCGTAGGCGATGTCGGCAGAGAGGTAGAGATCGGTCTCGAGGCCGCTTTTGAGCTGTGTCAGCAGGACACCCGAAGCCCCGAACGTGGGGAGGAGATCGAAGTTTGGATGCTCGATCTGGAAGGCGTCGGTGAGGGCGTCGAGGCAGGAGCGGAGGTCGGTGGCGGCGGCGACACGGATCTTCGTCGGCGCCTGCGACGCTCGTTTCGGGGCCGGCCTCGTGCAGCCGCCGAGGACGGCCAGGCAGACGGCCACGAGAAGGGCCGTGATCACGACAGGATCGCGGCGGAGCGGGCGGACGCGATGGTTGAATGGCGCGCGGAGCATGCCTCCATCT